>JBGAGR010000011.1:0-61089 GCA_044226645.1 Aggregatilineales bacterium | reverse complement strand
GGCACTTTCTATTGTGATACGGCTTTCCTGAGTCATGAACGCCACCGTTGCTCTTTCTTCGCCGGTAGTGGCGTTTAAAAACTACCGACAGCCTCGACCTGCGTACCAAAAATCTGGAATATGGTGTCCAATCCGGCCATTTCGAGCACTTCGCGCACGCGCGATGATGGCTGCGCCAGACGCAGATCGCCCGTACTGCTGCGAACCTTTTTTAACGCGGAAACGATTTCCCGCAGGCCGGCGCTGCTCATATAGTCAACATTGGCAAGGTCTAAGACCATATGGGTATGACCCGTATTTATTTCAGTCGAGAGCGCCTCACCAAGCTGGTTAGCGTTCATGCTGTCGATGCGCCCACTGACTTCAACAAGGGCTATCTGTTCACGCATGGATACATTGATGTTCATCATGCGACAACTCCTAGGGCGAAATGTGAACCATGTTTTGATTGGACATTATGTCGCGTTAGTATACCCTAAAACAACTCAATGTTAAACTGCACAATTCACCACTCCCGGATGCGATACGAGCGAACTATAATAGACTATATGAGATTTGATAGGTGGAATAAATAGGACAGATGGATACAGAATCAGTTGTTGTTCTTACTGTTGCGCTGAGTTTGATTTTCCTCATCATTCAACGAACCGAGGCGAAAAAGCGTCGCATTGTAACCTATGTCATGTCGGTTGTTTTACTGATAGTGCTGTGGTATGTCGCTACGATTCAGATTTGGGGTGCGGCAATTGTAGCGCTGCTGCTGGCGCTCTTTTTGAATTATCTCTTCTGGCTGTTAATTGGGCGTTATAACCCGGTGGGCAGCAGCGATGACATCCACGTCCTCGGCATGGATGATTAATCGGCGTACAGCCCTAGACTGCACGTCGATTATGATCTTGCACGAATGAATCTATTCCCCTTCGCCATGAGGGAGAAGGGGTTAGGGGATGAGGGTTATTTACCCGATAATATTCAACGGAATCACATCCGCCGTTTGCAGCATCACCACGCTAATCCGCGCCGCAATCGTTTGAGCGAGTGTATGGAATGCCTGTCCGGCAGGAGATTCCGGCATAGTTATCACAATCGGACGACCACTGTCGCCGCCCTTACGCACATCAGCCTCCAGCGGAACACGACCCAAAAATGGCACATTGCGTTCTGCTGCCAGTTTTTCTCCGCCGCCTTCGCCAAAGAAATCACCCGCCATATTTTCAACCACGCCCAGAATCGGGACATTCAGCGTTTCGAACATGGCGATGCTGCGTAATGCGTCGGATACCGCCACATCTTGCGGTTGTGTCACAATGATAACACCCGTCAGAGGGAAGGATTGCGCCAATGAGAGCGGAGCATCACCCGTTCCCGGCGGCAGGTCAACAAT
Source organism: Aggregatilineales bacterium (assembly GCA_044226645.1). GTDB lineage: Bacteria > Chloroflexota > Anaerolineae > Aggregatilineales > Phototrophicaceae > CFX2. Next base: position 59,705 of record JBGAGR010000011.1, on the reverse strand, counting down.
CATGTAATCCAGTTGACCCCACTCGACATCCACGAAAAGCTGGCGAATTGCGCTGTGCAGCATCGGCCCGCGCAAAATCATCGGCTTGTCCGGGCTGGTCAGAAAGCCGGTGCTCATAATCTTGAAGCCATAGGCTTCCATCGGAATCATCTTGTCGTTTTCGACCTTCGGACGACCATAACCGAGTCCGGTCATAGTCGGGATATTCGGGTTCAGGATGTCGCCGTCAATCAATCCGACCCGCGCTCCGGCCTCTGCCAGTGCTGCCGCCAGATTAGTGGAGACGGTGCTTTTACCCACGCCGCCCTTACCGCTGGCGACAGCGATCAGACTGCGCATCGGCACATCCAACCGCCCATGAATCTTGCGATCAGTGGGCACTTGTGAGTCCCAACTGATGTCGAGCTTCTGAATGCCCTCGACATGCCCAATGACTGCCGCGCGGCTTCGATCCTCAAAGACGTTCTTCAGAGGGCAGGCCGGTGTCGTCAGCACAATCGTAAATTTGGCCGTGTCACCTTCGACACTCAGATTTTGCACCATATTCAGCGAGACAATATCGCGGTGCAGTTCAGGTTCAATCACGGTGCTGAGAGCCGCTAAGACCTCTTCACGTTTATCACTCATAACTTTACCTATCACTCTTTATGTGGATTTATGTGGAATAAGTATAACCCGCATGATAAAAATTAGGCAGTGCCTTTTGTCACATTTCCGAATCGATAGTGGCGTGCGTTTTGGATGGATAATTGCTGTTCAAGTGTCCCTCGGTTATAAAACTCGAACCACTGCTGCTTGACGATCCAGAACAAGTGTACTAGAATAAAATCGATTACTTGTTCTATGGGGAAATAACATCCCCTTTGGAAGGAATAAGGACTTTGCTACCAAATAGTGGATCTGCTCAGGATATTGCAAACATTGCAGCGGCACCCCCTCCCTTTCATTGCAATCACATTTCACGGGGAAAAACCGTATCTAGTACAAGCACTTGCTGCAAACTTTGCAATAAAACAGGCAGATATGGCTGAGTTGAAAGGCGAATATTGTCACTTCTCAGCACTCAGAATTTGTTATTTAAGGAGATTCGCAGATGACAAAGGTAAATGTTTTAATCGGCACTCGCAAAGGTGGATTTATCTTCACCAGTGACAAAGACCGCAAGAAATGGTCAGTCAGTGATGTCATGTTCAAAGGCTGGAACATGATGCACATGGTTATGGATCCCCGCGATGGACGACTACATTCGTCCCTCAGTCATTTTGTTTTCGGCCCCACAACTCACTACTCGGATGACATGGGGAAGACTTGGACACAGAGTCCTTCGCCCGCCAAATTTACCCGCCCTTCAGTCTCTGGCAGACCCGGCGGAACGCCGGAAGAATCCTATTCTGGTGGCCCGATACCGACTACGCCCGAAGTGCTGCTCAAGGTCTGGAATATTGAGCCAGGACGTGCTGATGAGCCGGGAGTGCTGTATGCCGGAGCGCAGCCAGCATCATTATTTAAATCGACTGATCGTGGCGAAAGTTGGGAAATGATCGAGAGTCTCTACGATCACCCCCATCGTGGTAAATGGAATCCCGGCGCGGGTGGCTTGTGCCTCCACAGCATCGTCCTCGATCCGCGTGATAAAAACCGCATGTATGTCGCTATCTCTGCTGCTGGTGTCTACCGCACCGATGATGGTGGGAAGACCTGGCAGGCGCGTAACAAGAATGTTCTGGTGGACTTTGAAGGTAAGTCCTATCCTGAATTTGGTCAGTGTGTCCACAAGTTTGCCTTGCACCCTTCCAATCCCGATGTGCTTTTCCAGCAAAATCATTGCGGTGTCTTTCGCAGCGATAACTGCGGCGATGATTGGGTTGACATCGGCGAGGGCAAACTGCCAAGCCGCTTCGGTTTCCCCATCGTGATACACCCTCATGAACCCAAGACCATCTATGTCATGCTGGAAGAAAGCGACCAATTCCGCATGAGCGTCGATAGTCAGGCCGCTGTTTGGCGCAGCAAGGATGGCGGTGAAAACTGGCAGCGTATAACGAACGGCTTACCCAAAAATGCCCATGTTGTTACCTTGCGCGAGGCGATGGCCGCCGACAATCTGGAATCCGTTGGGCTGTACGCGGGCACAGATACAGGCCAGCTTTTCTACAGCCGCGATAATGGCGATAGCTGGGAAATTCTGGCAGATTTTCTGCCTCCCATCCAATCCGTTGAAGTCGCCGTCACCCAATAAGCGCTTGTGGGACTTTTGGCGTTGACCTTGTAATCAATTGTAGATGACGGGGTATTGCATTTTGGTAGGGGCGAAGCGCCGCTTCGCCCAATCATTCTTTGTTTATTCTCGGTGCTCTCGGATTCTCAGTGGTTCAATCGCTTTTTCTGCTCTGTTATCCCTCTGTTATCTCATTACACTCACGGAGGGAATTTGTCGAGCCTTCCCTCACGATCTCTGTTTTTCTCTGTTAAACAGAGCATTAATGTAAAACACCCGCCAGTTTTTCGAATCTGGTGGGTGTTATCTCTAAAGAGTCTTGTCCTGGCTAATCGCTACCAGCTAGAAGCTGATGGCTTCGAATCTAGCTCTTATCCGCTTTCTTTTCGCGAATCTTCGCCAGCATCGCCTGCTTATCGAACTTGGGCTTAGCACCGCCAGCCGCCGGTTTCGACGCAGCAGCAGGTGCTTCTGCTGTGGGTTCAGCCGGAGCCGCCGCCTTCGCAGGACGTGCCGGGGCAGCTTGTGGAGCAGGAGCCTGTACCACCTGCTTATACATATTCTCTTTGGTCGGTGCTTCGGCGGTCTTTCCAGCCTTCTTCATGGTCTTGAGGACATCGCTGTGTTCCCATCCACCGCGCTCTACTGCTTCTTCCAGCGCAGTCGTCGGGGCAATGTTCTTCCAGTAGGTCAATGGCTTTGAAAGATGCTGCTTGTCATGAATGTGGTGTCCGGTGCGGTCATAGCTTGCCAGTTCATAATTGTGATCCATCTTGATCGCATCGAAGGGGCAAAATTCCGCGCAGAAGCCGCAGTTCATACAAATGTCGATGTCGATGAAAAACGCATCCGGCTGTGGGACAGGGCGACCCGTATTCGGGTCACTACCGCGTACAATCCAGATACATTGTGGTGGGCAAACTTTTGCACAGATACCACAGCTTGTACACCAGTCTTCACCCATACGTGCCGGGTCTTGATCTTCCGTAATCAGAAACGGCACAAAACGGAAGCGTTCCGGCACAGCGATCTTTTCGTCCGGATACTGAACCGTGAAAGCGCCCTGTGCGCCTAAACCCTGCCGAACCTCAAAATTCTCCTGCCGAAAATATTTGCGTCCGGCATAACGAACATCATCAACATAGGTGTTGAGGAAATGCTTAAATGTGACCCAGAGACCCTGGGCAATACCTTTTCCGTACATCGTGTCTCCTTAACGATCCGTTTCGCCCAACACAATATCAATACTGCCCAGAATGGCGACCACATCTGCCACTTTGTGTCCCACGCACATCGGCCCCAGCGCCGTCAGGTTGATGAAGCTGGGAGCACGCACATGATAACGCCAGGGGTTCTGTGGCCCTTTTTCGTCACCCGCTGATACGACATAATAACCGAGTTCACCCTTTGGATTCTCGACACGTCCGTAGGATTCGCCAACCGGTACGCGAGGTGTATACTGCTTGGGACCGAAAACACTCTCGCCGCGAGTCTTTTCCAGACGGGGCAAAATCTGTTTCAGAATGCGAACGCTCTCACGCATTTCATCCAGACGGATGAGATAACGGTCATAAATATCGCCGTTGTAACGGACAGCGACATCGAAATCCAGTTCAGGATAAATACTGTACGGGTCGGCGCGACGTACATCGTATGGAACGCCACTTGCGCGGAGCAATGGCCCGGCCGCGCTATAAGCGACTGCCATTTCGGGTGGGAGATAACCAACCCCAACCGTGCGCTCCTTGAGGATTTCACTTTCGGTCAGGAAGTTGTCGAGTTCATCAATCGAGCGCGGAATACGTTCATTGATGAGTTCGGTCAGATAATCCATCGTGTTCAGATCACGCACCTTGTCATTAACGAGGTTGGCGACACTGTGAATTTGTTCGGGAAGGTCTTTGAATACGCCGCCGAAGCGCATGTAGTTGCACATCATGCGACTTCCAGCAGTAGCTTCAAAGAAATCCAGAATTTTCTCGCGTTCGGCAATCGCATATAGAGCAGGCGTGAAGAATGCGCCCAGATCGTTGAGCAAAAATCCGACTGCCCAATAGTGATTAACAATACGGGTCAGTTCGACCATCAGCACACGGATGCACTCTGCGCGATAGCTCGGTGGACTGTAACGCGCGCCTTTACTGAGAAGCCCCTCAACCGCCATCGCGTAACCATGATTGTTGCCCATGCTGGAAATATAATCCAGCCGGTCAGTGAAGGGCATGTTGTGCAGGAATGTGTTGCGTTCACCGATTTTTTCATGGTTGCGATGCAGATAACCCATGACTGGCTCAAGCGATTCAATCGTTTCGCCATTCAGGGTAACAATCATGCGGAACACACCATGTGTGCTGGGGTGATGTGGCCCCATGTTGACAACCAGTTTGTCGGTTTTCAGGGAGTCTTGATCTTCAAATTCCTGTACGCTGACACCCAGACCGAGATCGCTGTATAGGGCTTCTTCCGAACGGTCATTCAACTTGGCGAGATCAAAATCCGCTGGATACGAAACATTTTTGCCATACACATTCAATTCTTCGGCACGTCGTACCCATCCACCCGGCCAGCGGCTTTCGAAAGGCTTGTGGTCTTCTTCGTAGTAGCTTTCGTGCCAGTCTTTCCGCATCGGATGACCATTAAAGCCTTCCCACAGCAGAATACGCTTCAAATCAGGATGACCCGGAAACTTAATGCCATACAGGTCATAAGCTTCGCGCTCCTGGAAATCTGCTCCCGGCCAGACATCAATTAGCGAAGGAATTTCAGGATTGGCGCGTGGGGTTTGAGCCTTGAAAACAAGCGCTGGTCCGCCGCTGGTGCGGTAAGCGTGGTAAACCATTTCCATCTCATCTGCGATGCCGAAATAATCCACACCCGTTGCGCTGGAAAGGTAATCGAAACCCAGTTCGTCGCGGATAGCGGTAGCGACTTCTACCAGATGATTTTTGTCGACCACAATCCCACTGTACCCCTCGCGGCTGTCATCTTTCACCACTTCAGGGAATTTGTCTTTCAATACCGCGATTGCGGCACTCACATCTGTTTTTTCGACGATGGCGTTATCGGTCATGTTCATTTATCCCTTGCTTGCCTTCTTGGCACGGATTTTCTCCAGCATCGCCGCCTTATCAAATTTCTTCTTTTCACCTGGTTCGCCACTTGCCGCAGGTGCGGCTTCCGCAACAGGCGCAGCGGCAGCAGCCTCACCACCCCGTTTCCGTGCTAATGCTTCCTCGCGTTTGCGCAGACGTTCGGCTTTCGCAGGGTCATCATCGGCAGCAGTTGAAACTGCTGCTTCAGCCGCTTTCGCTTTCGCTGGAACCTTGACAACCTCGACAGGACGAGGAGCAAGCTCACGTACACCGAAAGGTTTACCAGCAGCAGCCAACAATGCTTGCTGCCGAATTAAATCCATCTGGCGCGGGTCAATAATATCCGGGCCGAGGATCGGTACAGGTGTTGGTTCCGAAGGCCCAACGCCATACCAGGGCACATCATCCAGATTTGCCAGCGATTGCCCGTCAATTTTCTTTTGCAAGGCGATTAACCCGAACAGAAGCGCCTGCGGGGTAGGAGGACAGCCGGGAACATACACATCCACGGGTACATAAGCGTCAATGCCTGAAACGACGTTATAGCCTTCCTTGAAGGGGCCGCCGCCGCTGGCACAAGCGCCCATTGCCAGGACATATTTGGGTTCTGGCATCTGGTTGTAGAGACGCACAATTGGCACGACCATTTTCTTGGTGACAGTACCGGAGACGATCATCAAATCCGATTGGCGCGGGCTGGCGCGCATGACTTCCATGCCGAAGCGCGAAAGGTCATAACGCGCTGCTGCGGTAGCGATCATTTCAATCGCGCAGCAGGCCAGACCGAATAGCAAAGGCCACATGGAAGAACGTCGACTCCAGTTATAGATTTTACTCAAACTGGTGATAGCGACATTACCCTGCATTTCGTCAGGGATTGGGAACTCAGTGTTGTTTAACTCGCGCAGGTCGAGTTGAGCCATTATGCATTATCCTCCTCGTACCATTCTCGCAAAATTTCATTCAGAATACCCTCATTTGCCAGCTTAGGGTCATCTGCAAAATTCGGGAGAGCTACGATATACTGAAATAACTGTTCCAGACCAAGAGAATCAAGATCAATATCAGGATGCTGTTCTTGCAGACTTAAGACAATCGCGTATGTGGCATCCCAGTTGAGTTTGTCCGATTGTGAAAAATCGTTCATGTATGGTATCTAGCTTACCGCAAACTGGCCCAAATTACGACAGCAAATTTAACACCATTCTTCCAAATCGGAAATTGCTTTCGCTAGGATTGCTGTTTTAGTACCGCTTCGGTATCAATTTGTGCGCGCTGCAATTTGCCGCTGTAATCAACGTACACGGATTTCCATTCTGTGAACGAGTCGAGTGCTGCCGTTCCAGCTTCTCGCATTCCATTCCCGGTTCCACGTGTGCCGCCAAATGGGAACTGAATTTCCGCACCGGTTGTCCCATGATTTACATACACGATTCCGGTAGTTAGGTCGCGGATAGCACGGAAGGCTGCATTCACATTTTCGGTAAAAATGCTGCTGGACAGTCCATATGCCGATTCGTTATTGACTTCAACTGCTTCTTCCAGACTGGCTACCTCAATCACCGAGAGCACCGGCCCAAAGATTTCTTCTTTGGCGATACGCATATCCCGTTTGACTTCCGTAAAGAGGGTAGGGGCGTAGAAATAGCCTTTGCTCATATCGGGGCGGTATCCACCGACTGCCAGGGTAGCACCTTCCTGCTTGCCAATCTCGACGTATTTTTCAACCTTTTCGCGGGCTTTCTGGTTGACCAGTGGCCCCATATTCACGCTTTCGTCCAATCCGTCACCCATCTTGAGGCTTTTGGCTTTAGCCACCAGCGCTTCTACCAATTTGGGCTTAATTCCGCTCTGCACGATCAGCCGACTCGTGGCGGTACAGCGCTGTCCCGTTGTACCATAAGCGCTCCATGTAATGGCCTCGACCGCCAATTCGAGATTCGCATCGTCCAGCACAATAATCGCGTTCTTGCCGCCCATTTCCAGACAGACCTTTTTGCCCAGACTGGCGGCCTGTGTATAAACCTTGATGCCCGTTTCTGTCGAACCAGTGAAGGAGATAACCCGTACATCGCGGTGATTGACCAGCGCTGCGCCCGTTTCGCCTGCGCCAGTGACCAGATTGAGTACGCCGGGAGGCAGTCCAGCATCTTCAAATACTTTGACAAAGGCGGCACTTACGGCAGGGGTATCCTCACCCGGTTTCCAGACAACCGCATTGCCTGCAATCAGCGCGGGCAGCATCTTCCAGCTCGGTACAGCCACCGGAAAATTCCAGGGCGTTACCAAGCCAACCACACCCACAGAATCGCGCAGCGCCATACCAAATTTGTTGGGCATTTCGACGGGGGCTGTATAGCCTGTCAAACGGCGACCCTCGCCGCCCATATAGTAAGCCATATCGATGGCTTCCTGCACATCACCGCGTGTTTCGGTCAGGATTTTGCCCATTTCCTGTGTCATCAATTGGGCAATTTCCTCTTTGCGCTCGGTCAAAACCTGCGCGACGCGGAACAGGATTTCACCGCGACGCGGAGCAGGGGTTAAACGCCAGCCTTTATAGGCTTGTTTTGCCGCTTGCACTGCCTTATCGACATCGGCTGCGGCGCTTTTGGATACCTCTGCTATCAAGCCTTCAGTTGCGGGGTTGTAGGTATTGAAGGTGTCGCCTGACAGCGCTTCAACCCATTTGCCTCCAACATAGTTTCGTACCAATTCAGTCATAAACAATTCTCTTTCACAATATAGGCATTTGACATCAAGAACTTATTGCAAGAAGTTAATTTATAACTTGATAATCAGCGCCAAGTATAAAAGTTGCCTCATTGCTTGTCAAGAAATTCACAATCGCGATCCAATACAAAACGCATAATTGAATAAGGCGCATTCGCTGCGCCCTAAGCTCTATTTGAAATCAATTCGATAGCTGCTTTAAGAAGCGCGAACTTCCACTACCGCCAATTCAAAAGTGAAGCTGCTGCCTTTGCCCTCTTCCGTTTCAACAGTAATCTCTGCTTGATGCCGGTCAAGGATAAAACGCACAATCGCCAGCCCGATGCCCATCCCGCCATAGCGTTTTGTCGTAGAACTGTCGACCTGATAGAACGTGTCAAATACCTTCTCAACTTTATCTTTTGGGATGCCAATGCCCTTGTCACGAACTGTTGTGCGTATCTTTCCCTGCGTGCTTTCCATGATGACTTCAACCGTCCCCTTGCTGAACTTCAAGGCATTATCCATGAGCAGTTGCAGGGCGATTACCAGGCGCTGCTTATCGCCAAATGCAGGCGGAAGGTGAGGCGGGATATGGGTCACAATACGATCAACATCGTTTTTGTGTTGCCAGCTTCTTCGTAAATTGCGGAATGCGGAGTCAACCACCTCACGCATCAATACTGGCTCAAAAGAACGGCTTTCCATGCTTTCATTGACCAACTCATTGAGAAGTGTGATGTCCTTCACAACCGTTTCAAGTCGTGTCGTCGCTCCCATCGCCAGTTCAACCAGCACGGTGTTATTGCCAACATCTTCTGCCAGCAAAGCGACAGCCGATTTGACCTGAAGCAGAGGAGTGCGGAGTTCATGTGCGACATTCCACACAATTGCATTCTTCAGGAAATTCATGTCGTCGGAAGATTTTTCGTGGTTGTGTAGTTTGCTTTTCAGACGGTTGTTTTCTTCAATGAGCTTTAGTTGATTATGGACAAGATCATTATGTTCAGTACGCCGCAGGATAAAAGAATTTATTTCGGCATGGATGTGCTGTAGCCATGCTGGGGGAAGTGTAATATCGGCTCCAGATTCAGGAGCACCGGTTTCGGAGATCAGAACCAACACCGGACAATCATAATTGGTGTAGTGGTTTCTAATTGTCTTGAAAAAACTGCTAATGATGTCGCAGTCACCCGTTGCGATGATGGCCTTCGGTGTATACACCTTGAGCAGCTGATTCGCCTCGTCGATAGTCTTAGCGAGGCGGATGTGATAATTGGAACTGTCCAAATGGGAATGAATAAGTTTGATGAATTGATCATCATCTTTTAAAGATAGCGTGACAAGATTGGGAGAGTGACCATTTAGATGGGGCATTGACTTTATTCTCTGCTCAATACGAGCGCATTACCTCATCTCAATCTTAACATAAAAATGAATATGTTTGGTAGGATTTTATGTTAATCACAACGCCCCAGTGTTTGACAAAGCTGGTTTATATGCAGGCGGTCATGCTGCGCAGTGAAATGAGCCATCTCCAATAGAGTGGTTGGTCCGAAAATGCTGTGGCGTGCAGGGCGATTCCAGTCTGCATCCTTGAGTTGGAGCATCCAATCGAGCGTTTCCTGTCGTGCCACTGCCATTTGCTGCGCAACATGCAACCCATCATCGTCGCAGGGTATAGAATCCTTTGGCCCGGCCGGGGGCGGAGGTGCAATCAGAAACGGATTATCTTCAGCCAAAATGCGTTCAAGTCTTGGACGCTGTACTTTGCGCTCACTTTCCAGTAAATGACAGATAATTTGGATGGGCGACCATTCATTTGGGTCAGGGTGCTGCTGCCAGAAATGAGGTCTCGCGTCCGCCAATGTTCCGAATAGTGCGCCGATATTGCCGCGCATTTCCGGCTCAATCATTTCAGGTTTTGGATGGCGGGGTTGGAAAGCCTCCGCCCACCCATCTTGGGACATTTCCTGATAAAAGGTTTCGATCGTGAATTCATTCGCAGCAGGATTGGTGCTCCTAGCATCCCCAATCGGAAAAACCCGCAGACCAGCCTGCTGCGCGGGTGCAATATCATTTTTCGGGTTATCACCCACCATAATGGCTTCATCGGGTTCGATACCGACCCGTGCCACAATTTCCGCGTAATACGCTGGTGAGGGTTTCGTAAAATGCATGTTCTCGGCGTGAGTGACCAAAGTGTAATAATCCAGTTGATCTGGCAATCCCGCCCATGCCAGGCGCTGGTGTACTGCTTCTGCCGGATAAATCGGATTGGTCGCAATGACTAATGCAAGTTGTTTTTCGCGAATGGCTTCCACGAGCTTCCGAGCGATTTCGCCGACAGGTTTGACGCAGTCCTTCAGTCGAGGATATACGTCAGTGTAGAACGTTGTAAAAGCACGCTGAACTTCTGGCTTGGGTCGCCCAGTTGCCTGACCAATGATTGCCTGCGCAAGCCCCATATTGGTTTGCTGCATATCACGTGATCCAGCCATCGCCCGTATGGTTTGCAGCAGCACTTTCGATAAGCCCTCATACTGCCACTGCGCCTGGAAATACTCGTCGACCAGATGAAGATAAGCACGCGCAAAGACCATGTCCGGGTTATACAAAAGTGTGTTATCCAGATCGAGTAGTACGGCTTTAATCATGCTCATCATCCTGGCTCAATGCCTGCCAGAAAATATCGAGTCCAGGACGTTCAGCATTGCATTGTGGGCACCCAACGTAAGGGTCTTCTATGACGACATGATGTTTGATGCAGGAAGCTTTTACTTCAAGCTGCCGTCCTAGTCCCAATAGTTTTGGTCGGATAGTTAGCGCGAGTTCAAGAAATTGACTGGCATTCGCGTTCAATATGTCAGGGATCGGGCATTTGGAGCAATCGTCCGGTTTCCAATGCAGCGAAGCCGGATTGAGTTCCGCAAGCCGGCACTCCTGCACATTCCGCCCACGATGAAAATCCTCATGATAGTGTTGGCACTCCTTGCCAGCCGGTGTACGCATAATTTCGCTCTCCGAATACTAACGCTTAATCCAGTTTTGAGTAACTTCCGGCAACATCTCTAATTTTCCATATTGGATCGTGCAATCGGGCAGGGATTCCAGAAAATTCGCCCCGTAGCCCTTGCTGATAATTCGCTTATCAAAGATCGCGACTACACCACGATCTGTTTTGCTGCGGATAAGGCGACCAAAGCCCTGTCGAAAACGCAGAATCGCTTCCGGCACCGTGTATTCTTTGAAAGAATCACTATAGGTTTCTGACCGGGCAGCAAATATCGGCTCTGTCGGCACTGCGAATGGCAGCCGTGTAATCACCAGCGCACTAACCGCGTCGCCCGGTATATCAACGCCTTCCCAGAAACTTCGCGTTCCGAGCAGCACTGCTTTTTCAGCCGACTTAAATCCTTCCAGCAGATTTTGACGACTGCTGCCCTCGCTCTGGTCATACACAGCAATATCACCTAGCGCTAAACGCGGACTAATAGCCTGTGCCGTTTGCCGCAGTTGAGTATAACTGGTGAACAGCGCCAGAACATGTCCATCGAGCGCCGCTGCCAGCTCAATCAAGCCCCGCTCAACGGCCTGCTGATAGCGTACCCGCTCATTCGGGTCGGGCATATCATCTGGCACATAGACCAGCGTCGACTCTTTGTAATCAAAAGGCGAGCCAACGTTAAAGGTCTCAAAATGCTCAGCATGGAGACGCTCCGTAATATACTTGAATCCCTCATCCGTTTGGAGCGACGCGCTGGTCATAATGACGGTATCTTTGTTCTGCCACAGATTCTGTTCCACCACTGTGCCGATATGAAGCGGCGCACTCTGAATGAACAGCGTGTTGTTTTGCCCTGTACTCAGCCAGTAAATTCGATTGCTGTCCGGCGATTGTGCAATGGCGGAAAGTTCCTGCGCTATATTTTCGAGATAACTTGCCGCTGTGCGTGTGCTGCTCAAAAGATCATCGTAATTGGCAATGCGGTGAGCCTCAATGCGCCCCAGTCGGCTGGCAAGGCGTTTCAACGCATCAATAATGCCTTCGAAAAATTCGTTTAGTACAGACCATGCCTCTGGTACCGGTGCGAAACTACTTTTCGTTCGCAGTGCGGTAGTAATGCGAACCGGGGGTGAAAAATCATCCTCATGTCCGTTGATGTCATAAAAGAAATGACTTAGCGCCTTGAATAATTTTCCAATGTGAATCTCCATCGCGTGGACAGCCGCCGCCACATTTTTGATGAATATATTCAGTTGGCTTGCTTCGGCCTCTGGCATATTGGCTTGAATAGCACTTAATAATTCTGCCAGTAACCCGCGTTTCATGCTGCCCAGGTCTGCCATATGGCGCAGGATAGCTGCCTCATCCACGCGGAAGCTCAGACCATTGGTGGCGGCATCTTCAAGGTGCTGCGCTTCATCAATGATGAGATAGCGATAATCCGGTAATACCTGGTTATCACTTGTGGCATCAGAGACGAGCAGCGCATGATTGACAATCAGCACATGCGCGGCATCAGCGGCTTTACGCGCACGATAGAACGGACATGCGCCGCCTGTAGCTACCTGACAGCGTTCCAGCGCACAGCCCTGATCTTCGGCACTTATGCGCTGCCAGATGCTGTTTTCAACGGGGCCGCGCAGATTGATTTCACTTTTATCGCCGCTGTCGCTTTCCAACTGCCACACCAGAATCTTCGCCAATACACGAATCTCATCGAGTTGAGTCATGCGTCTGCGGAAGGCACTTAGACGGCGTGGGCACAGATAATTACCACGCCCTTTAAGCACAACCGCCTCAAATGGCATATTGAGTGCCTGCCGAATTTCAGGAATATCCTTGTTGAGCAGTTGTTCCTGTAGATTGATGGTGTTGGTGGAAATAACCACGCGCTGCTTGTTTTGTGTCGCCCACAAAATCGAAGGGACGAGGTAAGCGATTGACTTGCCTGTTCCCGTACCAGCTTCGATCATGATGTGCTGTTTTTCATTGAAAGCGTCTGTAACTTTACCCGCCATGTCGACTTGCTGAGTTCGCTCTTCGTAACCCGGCATTTTCTGCGCCAGAGTATCGCGGAGGAAGTGCTGAATCTCTTCAATCTGGATTGGCTCCTGCTCATCACCGAGTTGCAGCGGCTTAGGCAGTGGAACGACAGTCGCAGATTTGACAGTTATTCCTGATGAAATGGGAATCCCGGATGTGCGCTGTTCCTGCAAAGCAGCATCGAAAAACACGCGCGCATTCCAGTCCATACCCTGTGATGCGGTAGCAATCTCAGCCAGCGTTGTTGTTGGGATTGTCAGCACTCTTTCCCATAATTCCCAGTAGAGCAGGGCTGATGCACGCGCATCATTCAGTGCCCTATGCGCATCTTCCAATTGAATGCCCATCAGACTTGCCAGACTGCTCAAATTGTAACGGGAGGCGCGAGGCAGCAGCACTGATGCCAGATCATAAGTATCGACCCAAAGATTATTTTGTAAAATTTGTTGCCGATATAGAAAGCTCAGATCAAAACCAACGTTATGACCGACGACAGTGGCATTCCCGACGAACGTGCGGATGGCGGGTAGCGTTTCGGCAATCGTAGGGGCGCTGCGTTGGGCGGGTTCGCCCGGACTATGTGGCTTTGGTAAAAAATCTTCGTCGCTAATGCCAGTCAGCGATTTGACATAATCAGGTATCGGACGACCTGGATTGACGAGGGTCGAATATTCATCGACGATTTCTCCATCCCGCATTCGCACTGCGCCGAATTCGATAATGGCATCCTGTTCGGGATCAAGGCCAGTCGTTTCCAGATCAAGTGCCACGAGTTCGCCGCGCATGAAGTTCTCCAGTTGGTGGGTTGACAAAACATTCGTGCAATTTAACACCGGAACATAGGGCGTTGTCAACCGAGATCATACGATAGTCGGAAATATGCTTTCGTGTCCGTCGTGCTCTGGGGAAAATAAAAACACCTCTGCCATTTCGCTCAGAGGTGTTCAATGTGACTAATACTTCCGAATTCGCAAAGCGGGACTAGCTGCTCGGTGTGGCCTCAGCCGTAGCCTCAGTTGTAGCTTCGGCGGTTGCTTCACTTGTCGCTTCTGGAGTCGCCTCGGCGGCTTGTGTGGCTGCGACCGCCGCATCAACAAAGGCCTTTTGCAGATTTTCTCGCAGAGCGGGTAAATCGCCAAAGCCCAAACCCATGTATCCCTGGTTTTGCAGCACTGAATAATTTTCGTCGCTTGCCAGATACCACAGGAACGATTGAACCTGAACTTTTGTCAGCGATGCGTTATTCACCAGCAGTTGGGTGCTGCGGGTTAACGGATAGCTGCCGTCCTTAATTGTATTCTCGCTCGGTGCGACGCAGCCGCTTCCCGCGTTGACACTGACCAACTGGATGTTTTGCTGGTTATTGGTAAGTACCTTTTGCAGGTCTTCCCAATTCATGAAAGTCAGTCCGCCTTCGACGTTCGCGGTAGCGGCAGCGCGATAGAGCGGATCGGCGTTGCTGACAACATCAGCTCGCATCGGGAAATCGGTTCCAGCGATCTTGCTCATCAGCAGGTCACTGTAATCGTCGCCGCTGCTCGGCGCGAATATCGTGATGGCCTCATCAGCAAAACTGCTGTCCACCTGATTCCAATTGGTAATCGCATCCCCGGTCGGGGCGCTCAACGCTGTCTTCAATTGGTCACTTGTCAGACATGTTAAAGCGCTGTCTTTGGCATTGCCGACCAGTACAACGGCCTGATTGCCCAGATTAATCGGCAGGGTTGAAATGTTGTTGGCATCGCAATTCTGGTTTTGTTCTGCGGTTAGTGGGCCATCAATGATGTCAATGTCAATTTCCCCATTACACAGACGGCGCGCTCCTGCGATCTGACCATCAGTTTTGATGTCAATCGTCAGATTCGTGTAGACCGCTGTCAGACTGGTTTTGAGTGCGTTCAGATAATTAAAGCCATTAGCCGAGCCTGCAATATTGACCTGCCCGGCGACATCAGCCGGAATACTGAACGATGTGGTGGCCTCGCTGAAGGGGTGGGTACTGCCTTCACCCGCTAGCGCACTGCGGTTGGTGTCGTAGACGGTTGCACTCACCGGTGTCAAACCGAGACTGCTTATAATTTCGGCTGACTGATCGCCAATTGCAAAACTCAGCAGATCCTGCAAACCGGGTTTTTGTAGACTGGCGCGGTTCACGTAAATGAACAGGTCGTCAGATGCGGCATATAACCGCTGTTCGACATTTTCTGCCGATGGGGCCGCGCATCCGGTAGTTGAATTAGTGTTCAATTGTAAAATTTTTACGCTGCCACCCGCGGCAGTAGCGACAGGTAGGCTGACCACACCGATAGAACCTGGTGTATTGCTCACAGCCGTAGCGACATCAGTATCGCTGCCTTCTGTCAGGGCATCGGCACGAATGCCATCACCTTCAATAAATTGGTCGACTGCTGCGAATGTCGTCTGGTCGTTAGCCGGTACGATTACGGTCAGCGGTGTGTCTGCGTTCTCTGGCGCAATCTGGTTCCAGTTGGTGATTTTACCCTGAGCACTCGGAGCGAAAAGGGTGGTCAGATTTGCGCTGGTCAGACATGTAGCATAGGCTGCGTCTGCCGGGGTGACGAATGTCAGGATGTTATGCGCGATCAGCAGTTCAGTATAATTGATGTTATTGTTGACACAGTTGTTGCTTTCATCCGCTGAGATAGCACGGTTGGCTGTAACAACATCAGCCTGACCTTTGCAGAGGCTTTCGATGCCGCCGCGCGTTCCGGTTACAGTTGAAGTAATGTCAGCTGTCACACCGCTTGCGGCTTTCATTGCATCGAATACTTGTGTCACAATGCTTGAGCCGACTACTGTGATGGTATTATTATCCTGAGCGGATACAAAACCAGTCGCACATAAAAGCGTAAGTAGGATAAAGATTCCAACTCGACGCTGGATGTATTTCATCATTGAAGCTCCTTAAAACGGGGTGTCCTGTCTAATTTTTGCCGGGATGGATTGTACTCTTGCCAGTCGAATTGTCCAGCCACACTTTTAGGATTAGGGAGCCGGGGGTATCATATTCGCGGCTTAAGATGTGCAGGATTTTACCTACATGACCGATATGGAACAAAGTGTTTACGAAATGGTTGGGGGCGAACCCACCTTCCAGAAACTAGTTGACGCTTTTTATGCGCGTGTCGAAGCGGATGAAGTGCTGCGTCCGATGTTCCCCGCAGACCTTGAAGCCGGTAAGCACTGGCAGTTTTTGTTTCTGAGCCAGTTTTTTGGTGGGCCAGCCCGTTACAGTCAGGAACGTGGACATCCTCGCCTGCGAATGCGTCATTTTCCATTCCCCATTGATCAGCAGGCGCGCGATCATTGGCTGGCACATATGCTGGCGGCGATTGATGAAGTCGGTATTGTCGAACCCGCTCGCAGTGTGATGCGTGATTATTTTGAGCGTGGATCCACTTTCATGATTAATGCTGAGTCCAAGGCCGAGAATTTGATGCAGTGGCAGTCGCCCCGGGATACCAATTCATGAATCGTCCTGTTGCAAAACGCAAAAAGTCATCGCCTGAGCCGCGCTCGGTTCGCATCTCGTGGGACTTAACCTCAACGGTTCGCTGGTTTCTGGATCGTCCACGCGGAATACGAATTTTGTTGGTGAGTTTGTTTGCTTTGGCAACAACCTTAGCCCTGTTTCCGATTGTAGACGAAATGTATATTCGCTTTATATTTGACGAGTCGACCCGTTTGCTGCCCTCATTAGTTTCAGTGGGTTTTGGAATTGTCATGTATATTGGGGGCTGGTGGCTTGTAGTGGGAACGGTTGGTGATGAACGCCCTGTGCGTCCGGTGATATTCTGGTATCTGGTCATAGGTATTTTGGCGACTTTGCTGGTGATTATTCTGCTGCTGCAAGGTTATGCCATAGGAACCGCGCCGGATTTATGAAAGAGTGGAGATATTTATGAAGAAGTCTGTTGTTGCACTCATGATAATTGTTCTAGGGCTTGTGGCTTGTAGTCCACAGACAAGCGAAACTCTACCGACTTTGATTCCTACACCCGGTGGAGCGCAAGCAGCCACAGTAACCCCTGCGGAATCCACGCAGCCACCTACCGCCGCACCGCTGACTCGTTCCACTTTACCACCAACTTGGACACCTGAACCAGGATCAGTCGATAGCAGTAGTGGCAACTCGGTATCAGGTAACGCCTCCAGTCTGGCTACACCCACATCTGAGACTCTGAATACGCCGCTTCCGCCTCCTACCGAAGTGCCAACGTTAGTGGTCTGCGGCACATTTGTGGCGGATCGTTCACGCAGCACTTCGACCTTTACAGTCGGCCAATCTCCACAGATTCTATGGACAAAGGTGGAAACGGCTGCACGCTATCGGATTCGTTTACTTGATGATGCCGGAACAGAGGTGATGGTCGATTTCACGCTTCAACCCGGATATGTTTTTCGCCCCGATCTCTTTACAGCGGGTAAAGTATATGCTTGGAGCGTTTATCCGGAAGATTCACTTGGGCAGCAGATGTGTAGTGAACGCGGCGCGGAACTGTATCCACAGTAAGTGTTCTCGACTTTAAATAAAATGGGCGATGTGTTGATTGCATCGCCCATTTTTTATCACTCTTGCTTTTTCAGTACATATTCCTCAAAAGCCTCTGCTGTCCAGGGCAGGGCAGGCTTGAAGAACTCCTCATAAATCGCCTTTGCATAAACCCGAATCTCGTGCTGTGCGTCGGATGCCATCCGCAGTCTCAGAAAATGCATCAGATTATGCGCATCCACTTTGGCAACCCAGGTGTAATAGACGCTGAATCCCGGCAAAAACAACCGCGCCATCTCTTTCGAGACACCTGCTTGTAAAGCATTTTCATAAAGCGCAAACCCCTGCTTGTAATGCTCAAGCAGCTTTTCGGTCAGTTCGGCGTTGACCCCGGCATCGACTTCGCCCTCACTGGCTTGCTTGTTATTCGCCGCCTGCTTACGCCATACATCCGGCACGTAAAAGTCATTTTCCTCAAACGGCGTGTACCTGCCCGAATTGTGGACGACAAACCAGTTGGCAATAAAATTTGGATATGGCCCGTCTACAACCAGATCATACATTTCCAATTCACCTACATACTCTATGTCTGTAATATCAACCAACATTGGAGTTGCGTGGGAATGTGTTTTTAGCGAGGCCTGTTTCTTCTCAATCTTTATGTTGACATCGAAATTTGCCGAACCATTGGTGATTTGTTGGGCAAAAGCCAATTCGAGATTTTGACTATGGATATGACGGTGGCAGCTCTCGTGGAGGGTGATGAGGTTGTTAATGTCATATGCTTTTGATTCATCTGCCCACACCGGAATGATGTGATGCGCATGAAAAATATCGTCGCTTCTCATCTGTTGTCCACAGTATTGACAGAGGTAGTTATCGCGTTGAAAAATAGTCTCGGCATTTTCGTGTGTCCATCTGCCAATCTGGGCGCGTTCTGAGCTGATTCCACCTTTCCAGAAATGACAATCACTTCCTTGACGAACTGATTTTCGGGCGCGTTCCCGCCGTCTTAGATTTTCCGCTAATGTTTCATCGATTGTGTAGTGCTTTCCCTTGTTCCAGGGACTTGTGCCATTTTGAAAACGCGCTGATTGAGACCTTGATGGCAATGTCAATCTATGTTTCTTCAAGAATTTGCGAATAGTGTGAGTGGAACATTCCGCAAGGATCGCAATATCTTTTATTGGCAGATTTCGAGTATGGTACTGGTAGTACAACCACTCGGCGCTTGTATATAAATGTGCCGTGTCAAGTGGTTTTCCATTGACGTAAAGGCGTAATTTCCCTTCCCACACGGCTCGATTATTGATTAACTCTAGCCCAGCGCCGTCGGCCAAAGTTGCCCAACCGTTTTCGAATAGGAAGCGATGCTCTGCACTGCATGTGATTTTCCGCCCGTTGCTCGTGGTTACTTTAAAGGCAGGTTTCTTGCCTGCATAAACCACATCTCCAATCCTCGCGCTTTCAAGCAGCATCGTTTCTTCGTTGACAGTGCGTAAATGCATTTCTTGAATCCGCACTCGATCTTCGTGGTGCCAGCGTTCATAGAGTCGTTTCATAGTGATTTTGCTGCCGACCCCAAAACTTCCCTCAGCTCGGTTGTCAGGTCGGTCAAATATGACCTCAACGTCACCTGCTAGGCACTGCGCATTGAAGTTCCATACTCGATGTCGCGCCCACTGCCACCAGGTTACCAATGGCGCACGAACGCGAAATTTGAATTCAACCATCTCAAAGGGGCTGGTATGGGCATTCCGCAGCAGGTAAAAGAGCAGTTTTTTGTCTTTCTCTGGCCCTTTGCTTTCACCCATAAAGCTCACCCGCGCCGCATTCACAATGGCGAGGTCGCCGGATACACCCGTACTTGGATGTGGCAGCATGTCCACCAGTTCAATCCAGCCTTTATCCAGAACATTGACCCGTTTTCCGATCAAGTCGTTTGTCAAACTGAAACTCCATTTGTCTACCGATGTTGATTATTCGTCGATCCAGCCTGCCTGTACCATACTTTCCCGCATTCGCTCAATGTCCTGTTCTTCTTGCGGCAGTGAAAGATGATAGGGTGGGGGTGTTGGTTGACCAAGCTGGTACATCAAACCCTCGCTGCTTAAAACAGTCAGGAGAATGGGTACAGTCATCGCCAGTCGATCAACGGGTTGGTTAGTCCACCCTGCGATGTCTTCAGCAATGGTTCGCAGTGACGTTTTGCCATCGGCACGCAGCCATAACTCGCTGCTCAACCCGTCCAGCATAATGACTCGGTTTTCATAGCGATTATAAACCGCTACACCATCTGTCAAAATGCGATATAAGCCGTCTCGTTGCGGATATTGGTCGAGTGAAGAAGTCATCCGAAGCGTCCCAATCAGGCAAAGTATTGCAGCGCCAGACGTACCCGGTCTTCCACGTTTTGAGGCGCGTCTGATGGCATTGATTGTATAGCAGTTTGGGCTTCCACGATACTGTATCCGAGCGCGACCAATGCATCCAGAACATCGCTGTTGATGTCATCAAATGTCGAAACTGGCGCGGTATCGAGTCCCAGTTTAAGTTTGTCTTTGAGTTCGATGAGAATTTTCTGGGCAGTTTTCTTGCCAATTCCCGGTACACGGGTCAGGATTTCCGCTCGTTCCCCGACAACAGCGTTACGCAGGCTGTCCAGACTCAGGTTGCTCAGAATCGCCAGCGCCAGCTTGGGACCGACACCATTCACACTCAGAAGAATTTCGAAGACTTCTCGTTCAGCGACGGTGGCAAACCCGAACAGTGTCATTGAATCTTCCCGTACAATCAGCATCGTATGCAGGAACGCTTCTCCGGCGGAATCAATGCGTTCCAGGGTTTGAAACGGCGCGAAGACCTTAAAGCCGATTCCCCCCGTTGTGATAACAGCATAATCTTTACCTTTTGCTGCGACTTTACCTTCGATGCTGGCGATCATGGGGAATTACTCCATCAGGGTGTTATAGCCTGAGCTGTTAATATCGGTAATGGCAATCGCCAGGGCATCAGCGGCATCATCCGGGCGCGGGATTTTTTCAAGTTCTAACAGGATTCGAACCATCTCCTGCATTTGAGGCTTGGCTGCGCCGCCGTAACCAGCAATAGATTGTTTAATATTATTGGGTTTATATTCAGCAATGGGGAGTCCCGCTGTTGCCAGCGCCAGCAAAATGACTCCACGCCCCTGCGCGACAGTGATCGCGGTGGTCACATTCTTGGCAAAAAACAATTCTTCTACAGCAGCCCGTTCAGGGTGATACTCCTGAATGATTTGTGTCAGGCTGTCATAGATGATTTTGAGCCGATCCCACATTGGCGTAGCAGGTGTCGTCGTGATAACACCGTAGGCGATGGCGTGGAGTGAACCGTCTTTTCGTTCCTCCACCAAACCATATCCTACGGTAGCCGTTCCGGGGTCAATCCCCAGTGTAATCATCAGGCCGTCTCGAGGGCGGCAATCACATCATCGGTAATCATCAGGTTTGATGCTACCGATTGCACATCATCCAATTCTTCCAATTGGTCGAGTAAGCGCATATTCTGTAATGCCTTGTCGATGCCAATTTCCGTCTCGTTCTTGGGTTCCCAACGCAGTTCTGATTCTTCGACTTCGTAGCTGGCTTCGGTCAGAGCGTTTTCTACGGCTGAAAGCATTTCACGCGGGGTCGAAATCGCGATCACACCTTCTTCATCGACGACATCTTCAGCGCCAGCTTCTGCTGCGGTCATAAAGATAGCGTCGAAGTCCAGATTTTCACCCTTCAATATAATCCGGCCTTTTTTCTCGAACTGCCAACCTACCGACCCAGCGGAAGCCAGACTGCCGCCTGAACGGGTAAACAAATGCTTCACTTCTGCCAAAGTACGGTTCTTATTGTCGGTGAGGACATCCACCAGAATTGCCACACCCTCTGGCCCATAGCCCTCATAGGTGAGTTCTTCCATCTCCACACCATCACCACCGCCGGTACCGCGTTGGATGGCGCGTTCGATGTTGTCTTTCGGCATATTGCCAGCTTTGGCTTTGGAGATCGCGAGTTTGAGCTTCGCATTGGAACTTTCGTCGCCGCCGCCTTCCCGCGCCGCCATCATGATGTCGCGTGCCAGACGGGTAAAGACTTTCCCGCGCTGGGCATCTGCCACCCCTTTTTTTCGTTTGATTGTAGACCACTTACTGTGCCCGGACATAACCCGATTCTCCGTGAAATTTATTTTGGAATCTACAATCCATTATACAGAAATAGGGGAGATGCGTCGAGATCGTTCACAGCCTGCATATGTTATAATCGCTTCCGTTTACAATCAGATTTTGTTTGGGGTGAAATACTTGGTCGATCTTACAAATATGCCCTCCGGGACGCTGCCGAGTTCACGTATGGATCCTCAGCGGCGTGCGTGGGGTATTTTATTACTATCTTTTGCCGCTTTTTGCATGATTTGCGTCATTTTCGGCATTGGGGTGATCTATTTTCTGTTTCAATCCCAGATCCCATTAAATAGTACACTCCGTGTGGGACGTGGTACCGGAGTAGTATCTGGACAGGCGGTTGTGTCAGGAGAACCCGTCCTTTCCAACAATGAGGTGCTGCGAACAGATCCCCAATCGCAGATCAGCTTGTTTTTCCGTGACTCGCTTGAAAATGACCGGCTTATTGCGGCTGTTACCTTGCGCGGTGATACCTCTTTGATGACATGGCAGATGACCCGCCCGCGTTTTGAATGGAGTACAGGTGAATATGCCATAGAACTGCGTGGTCTGACAGGGAAGATGGATGTGTTTGTTCCAGACAATCTGGGACGGGATATTCGTGTTACGGTTCAGACCAAACAGGGTGACTTTGCCTATCTGGATGGCAGCGGTCAATACACACTTACGGTGTCTTCTTCACAGACACAGGTATTTAACCGCAGTGGAATCGCCATTTTGATACCTAATGGTACAAAAACTGGACATTCCGTTCCCGTAAATGGTCAGGGCGTTATTGTTTACGATACCAACCCGGCGGAAGTTGTTATTACGGATGCCCCGGTGAATTTTCTGGCGAACAGCACCTTTCAGGAAGTGTTTACGCCTGCGGATAGCAGCAGCCCACAGGTCGTTGATTGGGCTTGCAACACCAAGCAGGATGATTTGCCCCGGGGTTCATTTCAGCCGGAAGTGGTCGATGGTCGCAGCGTGATGCAGTTGTTCCGGGATAGTGGCGCAACTTCACACGGTGAAACGCGCTGTTCACGTTTTTTCGGTCAATACGGTCAGGATGTTACAGGTTACAATTACCTTGCGCTGCGTGCAACTTTCAAAATAGGGTATCAATCCCTGAATGCTTGTGGACAGGACGGCAGCGAATGCCCCATGATGTTGCAGATTGATTACAGTGATGCCGCCGGAGTAGGGCATCGCTGGATTCACGGTTTTTACTCATTGCTGCAACCACAGCTCAATTATCCCTTGCAATGTATAAGTTGCGCGCAGGAGCACGAGAATATTTACGCCAACACCTGGTATACCTACGATACCGACAATTTGTTTAACTTGCTCCCGCCCGATTCGCGACCCACATCAATTGCCAATGTTCAATTTTACGCATCGGGTCATGAGTATGATGTATACGTGGGGGAGGTGGCGCTGCTGGCAGGGAATACGGTTTTGCCTTGATTTCCTATCGGAACGCCAGCCCCATATTTTTGAGCGACACCCAACCATGCGACCCGACAATCAGATGATCGAGCAGTTGAATATCCAGTAGTTGTCCGGCTGAAATCAAAGTATGCGTGAGTTCAATATCCTCTGGTGAAGGGGCAGCATCTCCGGCAGGATGGTTATGAACCAGAATGACTGCCGGGCTGTTCCGGCTGATGGCCTCCCGGAATATTTCCGAGACGCGCAGAACCGAAGCATTCAATGTGCCGATGTAAACGGTAGGAATGCTAATCACTCGTCGCGAGTTATCCAGTAAAATAATGCGCACATGTTCTTGCGGAAGTTGGTTCATATCCGCCACCAGGCGCGCTGCGTCTTCAGCGCTGTTGATAACTGGCTTGTTATTTTCTGGTTGCACCATCAACCGTCGCGCTAATTCAACCGTCGCCAGAATTTGAGTAATTTTAGTTGGCCCCAGACCTGCTATCTGTTCCAATTGAGCCGGTGCAGCCTGCGCCAGACCCGTCAGCCCATCGCACAAAACGAGAATGCGTTCCGCTAAATGAATGACATTCTCTTTCGCGGTTCCACTACGGAGAATTATCGCCAGAAGTTCGGCATTTGTGAGCGATTTTGCACCGTTCAGCAGCAGACGTTCTCTGGGGCGTTCACTGTCTGGCATATCCTGAATGGAAATCTTGGTTTTGGGTGTGTCAATTGGCATGGCAGCGCTTGTTTAATTGAGCGAATTCAGTTTGAATTGTATCATGTATCGTTTGGGTCTTGTTTGCTTTGCGCGGCTGTCTACCCGCTGATATACTGACTATGATGGTATGAACGGAGTTGTTTGGAATGACTGATTTGCTATCTGGGCTTGGACTATCTGGGGATGTCGTTACCATCGTAGCGATTTATGGGATAGTCGTTCTGGCTGCCTTTTGGCTGGCGATGGTAGTGTGGGCTTATCGGGACATGCGTTCCCGCTCTCGTGATACTTTCGCGCAGTTGGGAGTCGCATTGATGGTTGCCGTCCTGCTGTTCCCCGGTTTGCTGATCTATATTTTCCTCCGCCCCCGTGAAACCCTGGGCGAAGCCTACGAACGTTCCCTGGAAGAAGAAGCGCTTCTACAGGAAATCGAGGAAAAGCCAACCTGTCCCGGTTGTGGACAGCGCGTTCAGGAGAATTGGCAGGCTTGTCCTCATTGCTATACTCGCCTGAAAAAACCCTGCGTCAATTGTCGTCAGATGTTGGAATTATCGTGGCAGATTTGTCCCCACTGTGCCGCACCGCAGCCTGGTCACAATGTCGAACAACAGCCCACCGTTTTACGCCATGTGCGTCCCGTAAGCATCCCGGAAGAAGCACCCGCTTCCCCGCCAGTCACGCGCATTACGCCCCCCCGCAGTTCTGAACCCCTTGAGTTTATCGAAGGCGATGAATATTAAGGGCGCACTTCGCAAGTTGTGCGCCCTTGAATGATGTTCTGAGGATTTCTGATGGCTGATGTAGGTACGATATTGGCAGCCTAAAAATCTGCGACATCGCCCACTGTGTGAACTTTTAGGAAGTTCGTTTGTCCACCGATTCCGAAAGGCACTCCAGCGATAATCACCAGACTGTCGCCTGTTTCCACCAGATTAGCCTCTTGTGCTGCGCGGATAACCGAGCCAATCATTTCATCAATGGTATGAAATTCAGGGATGAGGAGTGGAGCAACACCCCACACCAATGCCATCCGCCGCATCGTGATTTCACTCGGCGTAACACATAGAATAGGGGTATTCGGACGTTCTTTGGCGACACGCCGCGCGGTGTACCCGGTCAGCGTCGAAGTCACAATGGCTTTACAGTTCAAAACCTCTGCCACTTCGCATGTTGCCTGACTGATCGCGTCCGAAACGGCTTCGCGCCCTTCAGCGTTGGGCTTGTAGATCTGGCGAGGTACACGTCCAGCACGGATACTGTCTTCCGCGATGAGCGCGATACGCGCCATTGTAGTAACAGCCTGAATCGGATATTTCCCCGCTGCGGTTTCGTTACTGAGCATGACCGCGTCCGTTCCATCCAGAATGGCGTTGTACACATCACTGGCTTCTGCGCGGGTCGGACGCGGATTGTCAATCATCGAATTGAGCATTTGTGTTGCTGTGATAACGGGCTTGCCAACAATATTACAGAGATTAATGATGCGTTTTTGCTGGAATGGAACTTCTTCAGCCGGTGTTTCCACACCCAGATCGCCGCGCGCCACCATGATGCCATCAGAGACAGCGATGATACTGTCGATATTTTCGAGTGCTTCATGCTTCTCGATTTTCGCAATCACACCGACTTCGCCTTCGCTGCCCAGATGTCGAATCAGCCAGCGGAGTTCGCGGATGTCTTCCTCCGAGCGGACGAACGACATCGCCAGATAATCGGTTTCTTTTTTGAGCGCGAATTCGATGTCTTCACGGTCTTTGTCGGTGATTGCCGATAGCGACAGTTTCGCGGTAGGTGCAGTGACACCCTTCCGCGAACTCAGCGGCCCATTCACAACTGCTTCGCACACCAGCCCCTTGTTGATGGTTTGCAGCACCATAAGCTCCAGGTTGCCATCATCCAGCAGCAGTTGCATCCCGGCTTTGATGTCACGAATGAATTCCGGGTGGGGCAGGGAGATCAGGCCATTTTCGCCCGGCACATCATCCAGCGTGAACGTAACCTTATCCCCGATTTTGAGCATCAATGGCTCGTTTGCCACTTTGCCGATGCGGATTTTCGGCCCCTGCATATCGCATAGAATAGCGATGACAGCGCCTACATCCTTCGCCACCTTACGGATGCGGTCAATCGTTGCGCCATGTGTAGCATGATCGCCATGCGAAAAATTGATACGAGCGACATTCATCCCGTTCTGTATCAACTGCCGAAGGGTAGCTTCATCGCTGGAAGACGGTCCAATGGTTGCAACAATTTTGGTGCGTTTGCCATTTATAGAATCTGTTGACAAGCTAATTTCCCCTTCAAATGCTCAGGTTTGAAAATGCCTTGATACCAGGATAAACGGCTGCGCTGCCCAGTTCTTCTTCGATACGCAGCAGTTGGTTGAATTTGGCAACACGGTCAGAGCGGGCAGGTGCGCCAGTCTTGATCTGTCCAGCATTCAGCGCAACAGCCAGATCGGCGATGGTGTTATCTTCCGTCTCACCGCTGCGATGGCTGGCGACTACTGTCCAACCATGCCGTTGGCTCAATTGGCTCGCCTCGATAGCTTCAGTCAGGGTTCCAATCTGGTTGACTTTGCACAACAGCGAATTAGCAGCTTTTTCATTAATCGCCCGCTGTACCCGCTGCGGATTGGTCACCAGCAGGTCATCGCCCACAATCTGCACCCGATCTCCGATAGCGGCGGTCAGCCGTGACCAGTTTTCCCAGTCATCTTGCGCCAGCCCATCTTCCAGCGAAATAATCGGGTAGCGTGATGTCCAGTCCACCCAGAACTCGACCATTTCTTCGCCGCTTAAGACGCGACCTTCAATGTCCAGGTGATATTTTCCATCTTCTTTATACAGTTCGGAGGTTGCCGGGTCAAGCGCAATTCGTACATGATCGCCGGGGATATAACCCGCTTTTTGGATCGCTTCCATGATGACATCCAGCGCTGCCTGATTTGAACCGAGGCTTGGCGCGAACCCGCCTTCATCACCAACCGTCGTACTGTGACCATTCTTATGCAGGATTTTCTTGAGCGACTGGTAAATTTCCGAACACCAGCGCAGCCCTTCCCGGAATGAGGTCGCGCCGACAGGCATAACCATAAACTCCTGGAAATCGGTGCTGTTGGTCGCGTGCTTGCCGCCGTTCATGATGTTCATCATGGGTACGGGCAGCACATGGGCATGGACACCGCCCAGATACTGGTATAACGGTAAGCCGACACTTTGCGCTGCCGCTCGTGCCAGACCAAGGGATACACCCAGAATCGCATTTGCGCCAATATTCGATTTCGTTGGTGTACCGTCCAGTTCGACCATGAATTCGTCAACCAGTTTTTGGTTTGCTGCCATGCCCTTCAGAGCTTCAAGCAGCGGCCCGTTGACTGTGTTGACCGCCTTCAGTACCCCTTTACCGTCGTAACGGCCTTTGTCGCCGTCCCGCAGTTCCAGCGCTTCATGCTCGCCGGTCGATGCGCCGCTCGGAACCATCCCCCGTCCGAATGAGCCATCTGACAATCGGACATCGACTTCAATTGTGGGGTTGCCACGTGAATCAAGTATTTCACGCGCGTGAATATGTTCGATAACCGCCATTTTAACTTCTCCTGTGTCGTTAATAGTGTACAAAACACACAACCATTTGAATCGTGTCGCTCAAAGTGTGTGTTTTGATAAGTGAGCAAACGGATGGCCTCTATAATATACCCATTCGCCCGGTTCGTCATCTCGAATTATTTTGCTTTTGTGGCTATTCTGCCCCATCCCGAATACATGAAGTTGCTTATGTCATGGTCTTTAGCAGACTATTGTTCTGTCACGAATGGGTTTCAGCCAGGATTTCACGCGCTGCTCGCTCTCCACTAGCGATAGCGCCATGTACTGTACCGATATGCCATCCCAGGTCTGTGGCCTCTCCAGCGAAGAATAGTGTGTTGTCCAGCGGTTCTGCCAATTGCCGTACCGCATCCACTCCACCGGCTGCCACATAGCTGTAAACGCCTCGTGCGAATGGGTCGGCTTTCCAATTGTGGAAATGCCATTCCTGAAGCTGTGAATCAATCCAACCACGCTCGACACCCAAAACTGCTGCCAGAATCCCGATAATGCGTTCCACGATAAATGTGTCACTTTCAGATGTTAGTTTTGCCGCCTCTAACGCGCCTATCCACGCTGTCAAAGTAGGGGAGGGATTGGGGTGTTGTGTCCACCACACACGAACGGGTGTATTCGGTGATCCAAGATAGGACATGCCTTTCAATTCACCTGCTTGAACGCTCGGCAGGCTGTCTTCCCAGAAGCGTTCCCGAAAACGCAGCACGAGTTTGACCGTCTGCCCCATATCAATGTGATCCAACGCCCACGCTTTTTGAGTCAGCGCTGGTGCAAATTCAACCCCATCTGCCGCCTGTAACACCCCTACAGGCAGTGTTATCAGTAATTTTTCTGCCTGAAATACCGCTGCGGATGAAGTTTCAACTTCAACATGTCCCTTTTGCCATCTCACCATCTTGACAATTGTATTCAGCCGCAAATCGACGTTTTCAAGCTTGGAATTGTCCAGCAGCCAGCGGGGTACAGAATCGTAGGGCACGCTCAATCGATGGTTTGTTTCACCCCCGATTTTCTCGGCAGCTTCAGCCTCTTTCAGTAGCCAGTGAATGCTCACCCGGTCTGGGCGTGCCGCGTCGAATCCTTGCACAAAGCTGCTGATACTCTCGACTCCCTCCCTCCATCTCTCGTCAGTAAAGTAAGTGTCAAGCAGTTCTTGCAAGGACATATCCTGTTCAAGCGCGTGCATTTTGTCCCAGATAGGCTTTTCTGCATCATCCCCGCCATAGGGTCTGAATTGTCCCTTATGGGCTGTCCATGAACTCCCTTTTGCCGCTTTCGGCTGCAATCCCGCCTTTTCCAGGATCGAAAATGTCGCTGGCGGTCGCCCGTGAATGAATTCCGCTCCAAGCTCTATTGGAAACCCCATTTCCGCATCACGAATGCTGAACATGCGCCCGCCAATTCGCTCTCGCGCCTCCAGTATCGCTACCCGCAAGCCGTTGTTACTCAATTCATGTGCTGCCGCCAAGCCTGCCGCGCCCGCGCCAATGATAATCAGATCGTACCGCATGAAATTTACCTGTAGTTTGAATGAAAGTTCCGGTTTTACCACACATTCATCTGAATCAACATGCTGTACTCTAACTATCGCTACTGTTTTGCCGGAACTGATAATGGATGGCTTTTTTCTGCCTTTACTAACAACCAATAAATAATCACAAAAAACTACCTTTTGGTTAGAACATTCGTACCGAAAAGTAGCCCTTTTTCCTACCATTTGTGCTATCCTGTTTTTGTCGGACTGCACTATTCAGCCTATGTTGTCCGACAGGGATTGTCTGACAGCGACGACAATGACGACATTTTCCCGTGTGGACTTGTCGGGACGACAACTTCCGACAAGCTTGCACAGGGCAAAATCGAAAAATGCCAACGGCACCAACGTCAAGCTGCCAAGCTTTTTATGCGAATGTGAAAATGAAAATGAGAAAGAAGAAGAAAAAAGAAAATAGTCCGATGAAATTCGCCACAGCCACAGCCGCCGCCACAAATTGTCTCGTAGATTGTGGCCGCACCGCCACAATGGTCTGACGTTTTACTCAGGACTTTGTACTCAGCACTCAGCCCTTCTTTTTTCGCTCCCGCTTCCGCCATCTATATTTCGACAGCGGCGGCGAAAGCGAGAATCTTAAACCTTTTATAGGGATGTCGATGGGGATGCGATGTGGAAAATAAGATACTTTTGAAGCGTTTGGTCATGCCCGACAATCTTTGTCGGACGACGAAATTTCCCTTCAAAAGTATGTCGAGACCGACAATATCCGACATAACTCTCATCGTCGATGAACATGAAGGCGAAGATGAGAGTCCTAAAACCTTGTACCTTGTGCCTCGCACCAATAACGAAAATGAGCGAACCTTACCAGATGACCCACTTGGAACTTGGAACTGAGAACTTGGAACCACTTGAATTCTCTGTTATTTCTCTGTTATTTTGCCCGATTCTTCCCGTATCATCATGCAGCCTTCCCGTGTGCTTCTCTGTTTTTCTCTGTTAAATAGAGCATTAATCTACTTTTACTCTTTCATCTGGCTTGTTTAAAGCGTTACAATGATCCTGAATTATCCATACAAGGTTTCCTAATCGATGTCACGTACTGTCTATCTCGATTATTCCGCTTCCACGCCTACCGACCCGCGTGTAGTTGAAGCTATACTGCCGTACTTCACTGAAGTCTATGGCAACCCATCTTCTGCCCACAGTTTTGGTCGTCAGGCCGAAGATGCCATCGAAACTGCCCGCGAAATAATTGCTCGGATTTTGAACTGTAAACCGTCTGAAATCGTCTTTACCAGCGGTGGTTCAGAAGCCGATAACCTTGCCATTCGTGGCGCTGCCTGGTTAGCCCGTCAGCAGGGCAACGGTCATCACCTGATTACTGATCCCGTAGAACATGATGCGGTTGGGAAAACAGTAAAACAACTTGCTCAGGTTCAGGGATTCGAGTCCACAGTTTTACCTGTCGATCGCTATGGCATTGTCAGCCTGAGCGATTTCACTGCTTCTATTCACAGCGGAACAACCGTCGCCAGCATCATGTATGCTAACAATGAGGTCGGCAGCATTCAGCCGATTTCCGAATTAGCCCATGTTGCCAGAGAACACGGCGTTTATTTCCACACCGATGCAGTACAGGCTGGTGGTCAGCTTCCGCTCGATGTTCAGGCGCTAGGTGTGGATATGCTCAGCCTTTCCGCCCATAAATTTTACGGCTCTAAAGGGGTGGGTTTGCTCTATATTCGCGATGGAATTGACTTGATTCCCAGTCAGAGTGGGGGTAGCCACGAAGAAGGTCGTCGTGCCGGAACCCACAATACACCCTTTATTGTTGGTATGGCGAGGGCACTTCAAATCGCCTACGATGAATTTGAAGAACATACTACTCATTATCGGGTACTGCGCGATCAGTTAATTGATGGTGTACTCAATCGTCTGACGGATGTTCAGTTAACTGGGCATCCCGAACAGCGCCTTCCTTCTCACGCCAGCTTTGCCATTGATGGGGTCGATAGCAGCACCTTGATTATGCATCTGGATGCGCGTGGTGTTGCGGCTAGCGGTGGTTCTGCCTGTAAAACCGGCAACCCTGAACCATCGGGTGTCTTACTGGCTATGGGCTACTCGCCGAAAGAAGCGCTCGGTGGCTTGCGTCTAACGGTTGGTCGCCAAACCACGCCAGAAGATGTGGATTATGCAGTTGATGTTTTAGTCGATGTTGTAAGCAAATTACGGAAGTTGAATCGAGAGTTGGCATTTTGAGCGAGAACGGAAAGAAGCGCGTTGTCGTCGCTATGAGCGGCGGAGTCGATAGTTCTGTTGCAGCGGCTTTACTCGTTGAACAGGGCTATGATGTCGTTGGGATGATGATGCGCCTCTGGTCAGAAGAAACGATGGCTGGCGGCGCACATAACCGCTGCTGTACCCCTGATCAGATGGCTGACGCACGACGAATCGCCGCAAAATTGGGCATCCCATTTTATGTGCTGGATACCAAAGAGGTTTTCCGCAATACCATCGTTGAATTTTTCATCGACCAGCATCGTGAGGGTGTAACCCCCAATCCCTGTATGGAATGTAACCGTCATATCCGTTTCCGCTATCTGTTGCAAAATGCCCTCGCTTTAGATGCCGATTATCTCGCAACTGGGCACTATGCGCGTGTTTCGCAGGCTGAAGATGGCTGCTTTGTGTTGCGCAAATCCGTAGACGATCACAAAGACCAGAGTTATGTCCTGAGTGTTTTAGGGCAGGAACAGCTTGCTCATGCCTTATTCCCTGTTGGTGAATATACCAAGTCGCAGGTGCGTGAAATTGCAGCCCGGTTTGGTCTGCCTACTGCCAGCAAGAAAGATAGTCAGGACTTGTGCTTCATAGGAGATAACAACTATCGCCGCTTTTTAAGCGATCATGCCCCCGATGTCATGGTTCCGGGGCCAATTACCCGCAAAAATGGTGAAGTGCTTGGACAGCACAACGGTCTGGTGAACTACACCATTGGTCAGCGTAAAGGCTTAGGTGTCACCAGTCTGGAACCACTCTATGTTATCAGCATTAACCCGCAGCGCAATACCGTCGTGGTAGGTACAGCGGATGAGCTTGGTCAGAACAAGTTGATAGCTAAACGGGTGAATTGGGTGAGCGGTCAGGTTCCATCTGCGCCTTTTGCTGCTCAGGTCAAAATTCGCTACAAGGCTTCCCATGTCCCATCTTGGGTCGAACCCTTACCGGATTCACGCATGGCAGTGCATTTTGATGCACCCCTCCGCGATATCACACCGGGGCAGGGCGCAGTCGTCTATGATGGCGATCAGGTCTTAGGCGGCGGCATCATCGAACGCTCTATCCAGTCATGATTTTCGGCTGATGAGCAGGCTGCTGTTTCAGTAGCCTACCATAAACAAGCGTACCTGCGAACTGAACAGAAGCATAATGAATGTCCCTGCGACAATATAGGGGCCATAAGGCAGTGCGGTGAACATGCTGTAACCGCTGCCGGATAGCCGCTTCGCCACTAACCACAACAAGGCACCTAATGCGCCTAGAAAGACCGTTATGAATATTGCGAAGATGACCGCTTCTACCCCTAGAATTAGTCCGCTTAACGTCGCCATCATCACGTCGCCATAACCAAACGCGACCTCAGTGATATTTCGCCCCGACATGTTGGAAACGTACACGTATAAAGCACCGCCGATATACATCACAAAAAATACGCCGAACCCCAATGCACCACCCAACAAGGCTCTTTCCAGATTGGGATCGCGCTGGGTGGGGGTGATAATTGCATCCATTATCGCGATAATGCACGAGGGAATAATGACCGAAAATAATATGAGGCGATGTTCCAGATCAATCACGGTAATCAGCACAAAAATCGCCATATAGAACAACCAGAACAACAACTGGGTGTCGGTTACATCAGTACGACTGTAACGTACAATTACTGCGAGAATCATGCCAGCGATGGTTGCAAACTCTGCGGCCGGATAGCGCCAGGAGAGTTTTGCGCCGCCCGGTGACACACGTTTGTTCAGCAAAAAGGCTGTAAGGCCGAGCCACGCGCTTATTGGGCGCGGTGTTTCGTCTGGGTAATGGGGCAAGCGCGGGCGACGATAATGCGGTAAATCGTCTGCAAGGGCATTTACAATACCACCTGCTGCAAGTCCGACAAATATAACAACGAGGATAGATAAGGCCATGATTTTCCTTCAGGGAACCGGCGTGATAATGATGGGGGCCGGTGGCAATAAAGAGAGCGATAGAATAATCATAAACGCAAACGCGATTATTGCTGATAAAATAATTGCCCGTTTTTGCGCTTGAGACAGTGGTTCTGTTTGAGGTGCAGGTGCTTCGGTACTCACATGAATTTCAACTGGCGTGACCTGTCCGTATCGAATTTGCCATGCTGCTAACTCTGAGTCAGGATGCCTAAGCCCGATAATGAGGTAGGGTGTTTCCGGGTAATTTGCGTCCCTAATATCTTCCTGTGAAGGAATTGGGTCACTATTTGGATGTGAATGATAGAAGCCGATGACTGATAAAACGCGCTTTTGAACTTGGAAAATGGCATTCCCATAGGCACGATCATCCATTCGATAATGATGTTCGGGATTTCGCGCAATATTGGGTAACGCAATAACCTCGCGAACTTCTTCACCTATACCAACTAAAAGACCACATGCTTCCTGTGGGTATGCCTTTTGAGCGGATCGTACCAGTTCTTGAATTTGCGTTGGTTTTAGCCAGAGTCGTAGGGAACTCATTCTGCCTCAGGTATGGTGAATGTTTCAATCATACGGTCTTGGGGTGGATTACGGGTTTCGTAGAATAAATCAGCTGTCAGGGTATAGATGCCTGCTGGATCAGCAACATTGCGGATATGCATTGTGAATTCCATGTCATGATGCATGGTCTCGATAATATTGAGTTCGCTCACGGCTACATCATCTTCATTATGGGCAACGAGCAGCAGGTTAGGCCGCTCCAAAAACGCCGTAACTTTAATATGGATGCGAATGCGGAATCGATCTGGGTAGGGCGTGATTGTTAATTCCTCAATGCGGATGCGCTCTTTGGGTTGAGGGATTTGATCACTGGGGAAAAGCGGAATTTCCATATCGCTGTAATGAATACTCACTGACTACTGGTTGGATTGAAGGCGTTTAAGTGCTGCCATCGCGTTTTCGAGTTGGTCGGTATGTACCAAAATATGATCGCGTGAGTAAGCAGCCAAAGGCATGATCGAAATACCAGCTTCCGCCAGTGCCATACTGATCCGCGCCATGAACCCGACTAAATTCAAGTCTAGTTGGATGTCGAAAGTAATCAGACGATATGGTTTTGCGCTTGCACTATGACCCGGCAGACGTATTCCGAAGTCCGCTAAAGCCTCAAAAGGGATGATAAGACTTACTTCATCTTTATCGACAATCAGTGCGCAAAATGCTTCCCCAATTTCCGCGACAACTCCTGCTGCTGCCAAAATGGCTCCGGGAGGAAGTTGCACAATCGCGTAGTCTGTTTCATCAGTATAAAGGGCTGCTTGCGCTAAAGCCTGTTCAACAGTCAAGGGCATGGATGCTATCTCAATCACTCATCGAATTGATAGGTGGCTTCAGCATAATAGCGAACGCGCCGATTTTCCAGTTTATTTTGCATCCATCTCTGTAGATTCCGGTTCTTCTCACTCAAACGAACCTGCTGATCGCGCAGTTCATCCAATGAGTAATTTACCCGCAAAGCACGCCCATTGATGATGTGCCGACTGATTCCCGGCGGCAAGTAGGCCTGAAAACGGGCAGCGGAGAGGATGTCGGACGGTTGATACTGAGGAAATGTAACCATAGCGAACGCGCTTGGATGCAGAGGCCAAATATCATCAGGCTCGGTCAAAGCTGTTCGATGCAAGACTGCATTTTGTTGGTATACACTGACTATCTTTCGCAGCGCAGCATTGCGTTCGTGTGTAGTTTCGACTGGAGCCATTAAGGCAAAGATACGCTGGTCGCGAAAGGTAATATGGGCAATGGCCAGTGCATTTTGACCTTCCACTAAGGTCAAATCGGGAAGTTCCTTGAGATGACTTAGAAATGTATCAGCTTTCCAATCGCAAACCAGATGCCGCCATGTTTTGAGTTCAACATAACCACTTTCATAGGAAGCTACCTGTATGAGGATATGTGGATATTCCAGATGAGAAAAGGCATAATATCGGTTTGCGCCGTCAAGTATGACAAACTGACTCGCCCCCATCGGACTAACAACTGGTGGATTAATTACAACTGATTCGTTTTTGAGCCGCTCAATTAATGGCATTGCTCGCTGTGAGTCATGCTCTTCGTGAGGATGCAGGCTCTCTGTCAGTACAATGCGTAAATCGGGCGGGGGCGCGTCGTTTCGGTGTTGCAACATCGACTCTATCCTACTACTTTTTGAGAACCAGGGTGGAATTACGGTAGCTTATCATGAACACAGGAGTCATACAATTATCACAATAAGAATAGTCTATTATGCATAATTAGGAGGCTCATTATGGGAGCATCTGAACAGGGAGCTAATGCGACTAAGGGGCGTTGGTTGACGATTCCTCGAACCCTGTGTTTTGTGGTGAATGGTAATGATGTCCTGCTCATGAAACGTGCGGCGAACAAACGGGTATTTCCCAATCGTTACAACGGTGTAGGTGGGCATATTGAACGTAATGAAGACCCTCTAAGCGGTGCACATCGCGAGATATTGGAAGAAACGGGTTTAGCCGTTCGTGATTTGAGGCTTCGCGCTATTTATAATATTGATGCCAATCAGGAAACCGGAATAGTTCTCTTTGTATTCACGGCTGTAAGTGATAGCCGTACCGTCACTGCCAATGAAGAAGGCAGTCTGCATTGGATATCCCGCGATTCGGTGCTGCAATTTGATCTGGTGGAGGATCTGCCATTTATATTGCCGCAGATTTTGGCGATGGAATCGGGCGCTGCGCCGATGTTTGTACATGTTGGTTACGATGCAGACGATTGTATTCGGATGCGTTTTGCAAAACTTGATTGATGACTGATTCGACCGAAAGACAAACCCTGTTGTACAATTCATGTGTTTCTTTGCCCTGTGATCGGTTGATGAATGTCTGAATCGAATGAAAATCTTTCAAGTTCTATTCCATTGCGAAAACCGCGCAGTATTCGCAAGCGGTTAGGTTGCGGCTTCATATTGCTGCTATGGTTTGGGCTGATTTTGACACCCTGTTTGTGTATTGTTCTGGCGACTCAAGGTGAGATTAGTGTTCAATTGGGCAATCCATCCGCTAATGTGTTGCGTTTTTGGCTGGTGAATGAAGCCCGTGAACGGGGAATTGGGATTTCCAGCCCGACTGTTTTTAATATTTCTGCGAATGCTGTTTGTATTCGCACCAATGTTAGTTTTCTTTTTTGGCAGGGTCAGGGGAAATCAACTAATTTTTGTGAATGCTATGTCCATACGGGTGATGGGGCATTCACTCAGACCAATTTGGATAGCTGTCCATCCTAGCCCGGGACGTTTCGATAAAGGTTACTTAAAGTTATGCCTCAATTTCTTCAAAATATTGACATAGGAACAGTGCTGCTTCTGGCGGTCGGCTGCATCTTTCTATTTGTCGTTGTACTTTTGGTCTTCTTTGGACTCCAAGTTCTTGGTACGACCCTGAGCATTTTTACGGGTATACTGCATCTCTTTGAAGGGGTAGTTAATGGTGGGCCAGGGGTCTGGTGCGGTTGCCTCGTATTGATGTTGATATGCGGGGGATGTGCTGGAATTGCTTTGGTTGCTGTTACTTGTAACAGTAATCCATCGGCAATTAACTTTTGCCTTATTTTCCCCAAATAAAAAGCCGCCTTTGAGGGCGGCTAAGAGATTTTACCTAGGCTATGCCGGGCTAGGTGCTGTGCCCAGAGATTTCCTGTCATTACCATCATCGTTTTCAGGCATTGTTTCCTTGGGTGAATTGCGCGGTGTTGGTTCACTCGGCAAGTTCGGTTTCTCCGTTGATGAAACCTCACCCGTCATGAGAGCGACGAATTCTCCTGCCTCGATGGTTTCAACTTCTAACAGCCGCTGAGCCACCGCTTCCAGTTTCGCATAATTCTCATTAATCAGCCGTTTTGCTTCACTGTACGCCCAATTAACCAGTCCCCGAACTTCACTATCGATTTCCTGTGCAACGGCTTCACTATAATCGCGTTGTTCAGAGATTTCCCGACCCAGGAAGATCATTTCCTCTTTTTGACCAAACATCATGGGACCAAGTTTCTCGCTCATGCCGAAGCGCGTGACCATTGCTCGTGTAAGTTTTGACACTTGCTCTAAATCACTGGATGCCCCTGTGGTAATTTCGTCAAAAGCAAGTTCTTCTGCCGCGCGACCAGCCAAGGCGACGATAATGCGTTCCTTTAAGCGGGATCGAGTCATGTGCGAGAGATCTTCATTCGGGACGAATATGGTTACACCACCAGCCATACCACGGGGAATGATGGTCACTTTCCGAACGGCATCTGACTTCGGTAGTAGATAGGCCACAACAGCATGACCAGCCTCATGATAGGCGGTAATTCGCTGATCTTCTTTACTCATGACCCGTGATTTTCGTTCCGGACCAATCAGTACCCGTTCAATAGCATTCTGAAAGTCACTATCGCCAATGGTTTTCTTGTTTTTGCGGGCTGCCAATATTGCAGCTTCGTTGACCATGTTTTCAATGTCCGCACCTACAAACCCCGGCGTTACTTTTGCCAGTGTTTTGAGATCGACCTCTGAAGCCAGCGGTTTACCACGGACATGGACTTTCAAGATAGCTTCGCGACCCTTAACATCTGGACGATCCAGAATGACACGCCGGTCAAAACGCCCTGGACGGGTAAGAGCCGGGTCAAGGATGTCAGGACGATTGGTGGCGGCGACAACAATAATATTGGTATCAGTATCGAAACCGTCCATCTCGACAAGAATCTGGTTCAAGGTTTGCTCACGCTCATCGTGACTTCCACCCAAACCAGCACCACGCTGCCGACCTACTGCATCGATTTCGTCAATGAAAATTATGCAAGGGCTATGGCGTTTTGCTTGATTAAACAGGTCACGTACTCGGCTTGCACCGACTCCCACAAACATTTCCACGAATTCAGAACCAGAAATCGTGAAGAAGGGTACCCCGGCCTCACCAGCAGCAGCTTTTGCGAGCAGGGTTTTGCCGGTTCCGGGGCTGCCAATCAAAAGTACACCTTTAGGAATGCGCGCTCCGAGCTGGATGAATTTTTCAGGTTCCTTGAGGAATTCGACAACTTCTGCGAGTTCTTCTTTTGCTTCATCGGCTCCGGCTACATCTTCGAAGGTGATCGATGGTTTATCACCACTGAACATTCGAGCGCGGCTTTTGCCAAATGACATTGCTTGATTATTCGTGCCCTGCGCCTGACGGAACATGAAGAAGATCAGACCGCCAATAAGGAGTATTGGCAGAATTGTCGTAAGCGCAGTGAAGCCGATGGCAGGCAAATTACTGGGCTGGTCGAATTTCCACTCAATGTTATCAATCTGGTCACTTGAAACGCCAAATTGAATGAGTTGCTCCTGTGCAGTAGCTTCTGGCCCTTTAGTCGAAAGGGCATTGGAATGATCTTTGAAGGTAATCAATAGATCATCACCGACTACTTTGATACTTGTTACGTCACCTTGCTTGATGTGGCGAACTAATTCGGTAAACTGAATCTCAGCGGGCTGCTGGCTACTATTACTTATCCCGATAAAAATGATCAGCAGCACAATACCGATAAACAGATAAATCAGGAGATTTCTCGTCCTCGGATTATTCACTTTTTGCCTCCGGGGGAGCTAGTGTGTGTATAAGATAGGGGATTTGGAGCGATTACTTGCATTCTAGATGAATCGTTAGCGTACCTTTCAACCTGATTATACTCGTTGATGGTCTAATCTCCTAGACAGGTGTTTGAAAACGGGATGCATTTCGAACAAGCCTATCAACGATGGACAGTCGATAAGGTAATTGATTCGCGTGAAGGGCATATAGTTTGCGTTTAATTGGCTACGGGTTAATGAGTCAAAGATTAATGCTCTGTTTAACAGGGACATAACAGAGACCTGGGGGAAAAGGTGGATTGCCATACGGGAAGGTAATACTTAATAACAGAGAAGTATCAGAGCGGTGGGAGATATGACATTGAGGGAGAGATGGTGAATCAACCTTGAAAACAGGCGAATTCGATGAAAAAGATTGAAATCAAGATTGTTGGTGGTAAGTTGGAAAAGGGTAACGGGATGCGAGTGTTGGAGGTTAAGGGGAGTGGGGAGTGTCCAATGACTTAAGAAGCGGAAGGATGAGACCAGCAGCATCAATACCTTTACTTTAGATTTTGGTAGGACAACAATAAGTGGTGGATACAGGAAAATTGATCTGTCACGGGAGTGTCTGAGACCCTCCCCTACGGGAAAAACAGTGCCATCTCAGGTCAGTTTTGCCGTATCCCCCGTTTACTGTGGTGCTACCTAGATTTTCCTAATAATTGATTTTAGCACAAATATTCTGAAAGGCAAGCCCAAATGCGGTTGGGGAATGAATCTGCAAAGACAAAAGCGAACCGCCAAGATGGCAAAGTCCAGGCAAAGGCGCAGAGCGTTTTGAGATCACAACAGGGTTCATCACAATAATCGGATAAGTGCGCTTGAAAACGCGATTTCCTGTAAAATTCTCATGCCGTATAGCCAGGGATACAGTACAATGGTGAGCGGTATCTGGGAGACAAACATGAATTCTATTCAGCAACTCAATGAAACCATTCGTCGTGAATCCGCTCCTCTACAGGATTTGATGAAAGAAACCAGCCGGATTATTGTTGGGCAAGAACGCCTAATTAATCGAATGCTTATTGCATTGCTTTCCAACGGGCACATCCTGATTGAGGGCGTTCCCGGTTTAGCGAAAACGCTGGCGGTTCGGACATTGGCGGCAACCATCAGCGCAAAATTTCAGCGTATTCAATTTACGCCCGATTTGCTGCCATCGGATTTGATTGGGACACAAATTTATAATCCACGAACGGGCGAGTTTACACCGCGTACTGGCCCTATTTTTAGCAATATTGTACTGGCTGATGAAATAAACCGCGCTCCCGCAAAAGTTCAATCCGCGCTGCTTGAGGCGATGGAGGAGCGGCAGGTCACGTTGGGCGATCAGACTTACCCACTTGCTAGTCCGTTCATGGTGCTTGCGACACAAAACCCTATTGAACAGGAAGGGACTTATCCACTGCCGGAAGCTCAACTCGATCGTTTTATGCTGAAAGTGTTGGTCGATTACCCAACCCGCGCTGAAGAGCGGATGATTATGGAACGCATGGCAGGGGAGTTGCCGGAATTCCCGGCATCGGTCATTAACCCCGACTTTGTTACCCATCTCAGATCAGTGGTGAATGGAATCTATGTCGATGAGAAGATCAAGGATTACGTCCTAAATCTCATCTTTGCCACCCGTGATCCAGCCTCCAACGGTTTGAAAGAACTGCGATCCCTGATTGATTTTGGGGCTTCTCCACGCGCGACTATTTTTTTGTTGAAGGCTGCCAAAGCGAATGCGCTGCTGCGGGGGCGTGGTTATGTTACGCCTGAAGATGTGAAGCAGATCGCGCCGGATGTGCTGCGGCATCGTCTCATCGTTTCGTTTGAAGCTCAAGCTGAAGCTGTATCGTCCGACCAGATTATTGACCAACTCTTAAATCGGATTCCGGTTCCCTGATGTTAACCGCTGAAACTCTGCGCAAAATACACC
Organism: Aggregatilineales bacterium; assembly: GCA_044226645.1. Lineage (GTDB taxonomy): Bacteria > Chloroflexota > Anaerolineae > Aggregatilineales > Phototrophicaceae > CFX2. The sequence goes on along the minus strand of JBGAGR010000011.1, from coordinate 18,846 downwards.
GCATTGAACTGCGTACTCGCAAGCTAGTAGATGATTCGTTTGCTGGCGCGTACCATGCCATTTTTAAGGGTAGGGGTATTGAATTTGATCAGGTACGCCCCTATGAGTCAGGCGATGATATTCGCCTCATAGACTGGAACGTAACGGCGCGTACAGGTGAGCCGTTTATCAAGCAGTTTGTGGAAGAACGTGAACTCACGGTTATGCTGGTGCTCGATACGAGTGCATCATGCCTTTTCGGAACGGCGAAACAGCAGAAGCGCGATGCAGCAGTAGAATTAGCTGCGGTGCTGGCCTATGCAGCTATCCGTAATCAGGATAAAGTGGGTCTTATCCTGTTCAGTGACCAACTTGAATTGTATGTTCCGCCCAGAAAGGGAAGAAATCACATTTCGCGCCTGATTCGGGATTTGCTGGCGGCGCAGCCTGCCCAAAAGGGTACTGATATTGCAATGGCGCTGCGTATGGCAAACCGGCTGCTGAAACATAAGACGATTATTTTTCTGATGTCGGACTTTTTGCTCCCCCTTGAAACCTACGAGACTGAACTTTCGCTGGTTGCGCGGCGGCATGATCTGGTGGCTGGTATTCTGAGCGACCCTTTAGAACATGCCTGGCCTGCTGTTGGACTTGTGGCGGTGCAGGACGCGGAAACCGGGTCGGAAGCATGGATTGACACGACATCCAAGTCGTGGCGCGATCAATATCAACGGCGCGCGCTGCATTTTCGCGGCTTAGTGAATGCTGCTTTCAAGCGTGCCAATGTCGATTGTATTGATCTACCTTCGGATGGCGATTATGTATCCAGCCTACTTACTTTTTTCAAGAATCGAATGAGCCGTATTCGGACATGATAGCCCGCGTTTTATTCATGTTGTTCGGCGCAACCTTATTGTTTACGCCTGTTTTGGGACAGGATGCAAGCCGAGCGATATTTACAGCGGATCGCGGAACGGCGTTCATTGGTGAGCCGATTCAGTTGACATTAACGGTACAAGTTCCAGTGCAGAGCATCGTGACCATGCCGACTTTTCCGCAGGAATGGTCATCATTCATGGTTAAAGCTCAGAGTGGGATGACTGAAACTACTGAAGGCGGTTTAACCACCTATCGCCAGATACTTACCGTCATTCTGTGGCAACCGGGCGACTACCAGACACCCGAAACACTGGTCAATTACCAGATGCCGGGTTCAGACCAGATTTTACAGCTTGTGGTTGAGCCAACTTTCTTTATTGTGCCGAGTGTACTGAATGGCAATGATCTCGCTTTACGCCCACTGAAGCCACCCATTGCACTGCCTTATATTCCCATATGGGTGATTTTTCTGATAGCAGGGTGTTTCGTTGGTGTCATTATTGTCCTGGTCTATTTGCTGCGAACGCGAAGGCTGCTTTTAGTCAGTCAAATTGTTCCTGATGCTGCTTCCAGTTTTCACACTTCGGCACAAACGGCGTTACGCGAACTCAAGATGATCGGTGAACGGGTTAGCAATCCATCTGAAATCTATGCGAAAAGTGCTGATTGTCTGCGTGTTTATGTGCGCAGTCGTTTTGATGTGGCGGCAGATGATATGACGACGGGTGAACTGCGAAGCGCTTTACAGGTGAAAGCAGTGGTGGAGGATCGCCGTCAGCATGAGTTAGAACAACTTCTGGAACGTGCCGATCTGGTCAAGTTTGCGCGTGTGCAACCTAAAACGGCCTCCGCTCAGCAGTTTAATGCTGTGGCGCAACGGTGGATACAAAGTGTTGAACAAGCGGAAAGTGATATTGACGAATGAGTTTCCGCTTTGCACATCCGGTTGCTTTCCTGCTGCTGCTCGTGCCCGTCGTGTGGTTTGTGCTGATTCGGCTGAAACGGTTATCGCTTGCAGCGCCTACGCTTCACTTTTCGGATATACGGCTTTTTGAGGGCTTGCCAGTTGGATGGCGGGTTCGTTTTCGTCGACTGCCGGACGTACTCCGTTTCATCGCATGGGTTGTGCTGGTTATAGCGCTTGCTCGTCCCCAAAGTGGTCGAACGCAGCAGGTCATACGGGGACAGGGAATTGATATTGTCCTGGCACTCGATATTTCCGGCAGTATGGCAGCACTAGACTTTGCGCCTCAAAATCGCCTGGAAGCGGCGAAATCGGTTATCAGTAATTTTATTTCAGGCCGCAAATTTGACCGGATTGGGCTGGTTGTATTCGCGCAGGATGCTTTCCAGCAAACTCCACCTACATTGGATTATAAGACTTTACTGCGGTCACTGGATGGGCTTCAGCTTGCGCCCGATCTGGGATTGCCAGATGGTACTGCAATTGGTTTGGGTTTGGCATCCGCCGCAAATATGCTGCGCGAGAGCACGGCCATGAGCAAAGTGATTGTTTTGCTGACCGATGGTGCAAATAATGCGGGTGGAATTGGCCCTATAACGGCTGCTCAGGCTGTGGCAGCGTTGGAGATGAAGGTTTATACCATTGGTGTCGGAAAGGTGGGTCTAGTGCCTATGCCTGATGGTCAGACCGTCGAAAGCAATTTAGATGAATCCGCGCTAAAAACAATTGCCGATACGACGCAGGGGCGTTACTTCCGCGCGGAAGGTCTGACGGATTTGCAGAATATCTATGATCAGATTGATGCGTTGGAACGGTCTGATGTTGAGCAGCAGGTTTTTGTGCAGTGGCAAGACCAAGCGTTTTCGCTGCTATGGGGAGGATTATTCTTTCTCGTTCTTGAGCGTCTGCTGCGGCATACCATTTTTCAGGCAGTACCCTAATTATGCGCTTATTGTTCCCGTCGACTCTACTCCTCTACGTGTTGGCGGCATTGTTGGCTGTGTTTCTGGTATGGCGATTTCGGGTGCAAAACAAAGCGCTCAGTTTGATTGGTGACAGAGCCTTCGTCAAAAATCTTTATCCACGAACGATTTTTGACCGGCGTGTCTGGAAATCGGCGTTGTGGTTGGTGACATTGGCTGCGCTGATATTTGCATTAGTGCGCCCAGTGTGGGGGATTGATCTTGATATTATTGAGACAAGGGGTGTTTCAGTAATGTTTGTGCTGGATGTCAGTAACAGCATGAATGCCGAGGATGTTTTGCCCAGCCGTTTGGAACGGGCGAAGTTGAGTTTACAGGAGATGTTCCGAGCGCTTGATGGTAATGAGTTAGGATTGATTCTGTTTGCGGGTACAGCATTTGTGCAATTTCCTTTGACTACTGACAGTGCGTCCGCTGAGACATTTTTGAAAGCGGCCAGCAGCGAGTCGATTTCAAATCAAGGCACCGATATGAATGCCGCACTGCAATTAGCGCTGGATTCGCTGAATCAGGCGAGCAGTAGAAAAAAGACCATAGTCCTCATTACAGATGGCGAGAATCAACAAGGCAACCTTGATCCAGTTCTAACGCAAGCAGTGCAAGCAGGAATAGCAGTAGATACGATTGGTTATGGAGACTCGGAGGGTGCGCCGATCCCTGTTCGAGACAGCACCGGACAGATTACGGGCTATAAATCGGATTCGGCGGGTAATCTCGTGTTATCGATTTTGGATGAAGCGACTTTACGGTCGATTGCCGAGCGGACAAGTGGGGTATATGAACATGCTACGGCGGATGGTCAGGAAGCACAGCGGCTCATAAATTTGCTCAATCAGGGGGAAGGATCAACGCTTAATCGGGATGTGCAAAGCCATGACGTGGAACGGTTCGAAATTTTTGTTGTGCTGGCGGTTGTTGCCATGATGTTCGAAATGTTCTTGCCCGAAACGAAGCGGATTGCAGCCTAAAATGACAACATATCAGACTACTAAGGTAATCTTTTTGAGTATTTTTCTTGCGGGGTGTGCTGTAAATCCGGCTGAGCGGAATGATGCTGGTATTACGCTCTATAATCAGGGTGATTATCTGGCGGCGCTTCGAGCTTATCAGGTTTCACAAGTGGCATCTCCTGATCAGTCGGAACCGTATTTCAACGCTGCCAGTGCTTATGCGCAATCCGGCGACCTTAATCGGGCGTTGGCTGCTTTGGAACAGGCTTTGAAAACGGCTGACGATGATTTGGCTGCACAGGCTTACTATAATCTTGGAAATGTGTATTTTGAGATGCGGCAGTTTGATAAGGCGGTTGAGGCTTATCAACAGACTTTACTACGTCACCCAAGTGATGAGGACGCGAGGCATAATCTTGAGCTGGCGCTGCGTCAAATTGTGGCTCCATCGCCAACGCCCGATAGCCAATCTTCATCACCGACACCAGATGGGAGTGGTGGAGATCAATCAACGCCGATACCCCAGTCGAATGCCGTTACGTCAACGCCTCTATCTCAGGAGGATAATACGAATTCCACACCGCTTCTTGAGAATACCTTGACTGCCCAGGATGCAGAAGCACTTCTGGACGGTATCCGCCGTGACCAACATACGTTACAGGAATATCTGGTAACTCCGGCGGCAAATTCAGCGGGGAAAGATTGGTAGATCATCATGCGATACCTACTCATTGCCCTGCTGATTGTGGTTCTTGGTTCATTTGGTGCGATGGCTCAAGATACTGGTGGGGAAAATTACTTTGTAGAAGCGGTTGTTGATAATTCCACGCCTTATGTTGGACAACAAATCACCTATATTTTTCGACTATATGATGCTGCTGGACTGGATAATCCACTTTATGAACCATCCGATTTCGAAGGATTCTGGCGTATTGATTTGGGTGGTGTTTCACAGCATGTAGAGCAGTTGAATGGACGGCAATATACCGTTAGTGAAATTAAGACCGCGCTGTACCCTAGCCGTACCGGCGCAATTTCGATAGCACCTGCGGGAGTCCTACTGCCTGACACTGTATTCCAGTCGAAACGTGAACTTAAGGCCAATCCGGTAGTGGTTCAGGTTCAACCACTACCGGAGGGAGCACCAGCAGATTTCAGCGGCGGGGTAGGGCAGTTTCAGATGAGCGTAACGTTGGATCGTCAGTCGGTTCATCTGGGGGAACCTGTGACGCTGCGCCTGACGGTTACTGGAAGCGGAAATGTTGAGCAGATGCCTCTTCCCACTGTGCCATTCCCATCCACGTGGCGGGTTTATGAAAATCCGGCATCCTATAGCGCGACGCAACAGAACGATCAGGTCATTGGGAGCAAAGTTTACGAGTTAGTGATTTTACCCGACCAGGCAGGAGTGCAAGCTTTGCCTGTTGTGACATTGAATTATTTCGACCCTGCTGCTTTAGTCTACCGTTCGGTGAGTTCTGCTCCTGTGGAGATCGAGGTGCTGTCAACTGATAGTGTCGCTTTTCCTACCCCTGAGGCAGATAATTCTGTATCTTCTGTTATGATTCTCAAGCCGATAGCTGCTACATTGCCAGATAGCGATAATGCAGGACTGTTTTTCTGGTTTCTGTGGTTGATACCCCCATTGGTTGTCGCTGCGAGCTGGGGATGGCGTTCCTATCAGCAGCAGTTGAGGCGAAATCGCCTGGTAAACCGCCAATCGCAAGCGCTCCAAAGTGCCTATAAGCGCCTGGATGCAAGCAAAAAAATGGCTTCAAAAGCTGCTTGTGAACAAGTCAAGATAGTGGTGACAGGTTACATCGAGGATAAGATGGGGCTATCAGCCGGACAGGCGGCAAACTGGCAGCAAGCGATGAAAACCAGAGGCATTCCGGTTCAAATTGGACAGGAGCTTCAATCATGCATTGATTTTGCCGATCAAGGTCTGTATGCACCGGACTCCAATTGGGAAATCAAGACCCTGATTGACCGTGTGAGCAAAATCTTGTCGGATGTAGATCGTTTGTGGAAAGCACCGTGAAGTTTCTGACGCTGACACTTCTCTTATTCTCCATTGGCTTATTTCAACCTGAGCAACAGGCATCTTTTGCAGACGCTATTGCTCAGGCTGAAGCTGCTTATTTGCGCGGAGATTATGGCGAAGCAATTCAGATTTATGAAAGCCTGAGTCAGGCTGGTTTGCATGATGGCGCACTCTACTTTGATCTGGGAAGTGCTTATTATCAATCCGGGGATATGGGACGCGCGTTGTTCAATTTTCGTCGTGCCCAACAATTCATGCCTCGTGATGCCGCCCTTAATGACCATATTGCCCTGATACGTGCGTTGCGAGTGGATATTCAAGGTGAGGAAACGAGTATTCTAGCTGGAATCGCGGCGCTTACCGGCAGTGTGATGACGGTAAATGAGTTGATTTGGCTTTTGTGGTTCTTTTGGATTATGGGATGCGGCCTGCTCGCTGCGCAATTCATGCGACCTCAATGGCGTGATAGGCTGCGTACCCATGTGATTTTTTGTGGAGTGCTGTTTGGGATTGGGTCGGTGCTATTGGGTGGACGTTTGGTCTTTGATTCTGTGCGGCCATCAGCTGTCCTGATTGAGGATAATGCAGCCGTGATGAGCGGCCCCGGAGAACAATACCTCGATTTATTTGAGATTCATGCCGCCGCTGAATTGCGAATCGTGAAATTCCAAGGGGATTGGGCGTGGATTGAATTACCAGATGGTCGTCAAGGTTGGATACCCTTAACAACTTTTAGCCGCTTATCCTGACATTGGTTAGTTGAGGACAGGTACACATTGATTTTAATGTGCACCTGTTGAGGTAATCGCCGATTATTTCAATAAATCGGGAATTTGTTCAGGGTTATCCGCGACTTTTGCACCTGCCGCGAGAAGTGCTTCGATTTTTTCTAATGCCGTGCCCTCACCACCTTCAATGATCGCGCCTGCATGACCCATGCGTGTGCCAGGGGGCGCACTCTTCCCAGCGATAAACGCAGCTACTGGCTTGCTCATGTGAGCCTGAATAAACTCGGCTGCATCGACTTCAGCACGTCCGCCGATTTCACCGATGAGAACCACTTTTTCTGTTTCCGGGTCTTCTTCGAACATGCGCAGAACGTCGACGAAGTTTGTGCCGATTACCGGATCGCCACCGATACCGATGCAAGTTGATTGTCCCAGACCAGCTTGGGTGAGGGCAAAAACAACCTCATAGGTGAGTGTGCCACTCTTCGAAACGACCCCTACATTGCCGGGTTGGGCGATGTATCCCGGCATGATCCCGACTTTTGCCTGACCGGGCGTGAGCAAACCGGGACAGTTCGGACCCACCAGGCGGCTTTTGCTTTGTTTAACATATTCATAGACGCGCATCATGTCGAGGATCGGAACGCCTTCGGTGATGCAAACAATTAGGTCCATGCCGGCATCAGCCGCTTCATAAATTGCGTCCGGCGCAAAGGCAGCTGGCGCATAAATGATACTGGAATTGGCTCCGGTAGCATCAACTGCTTTTTTGACGGTATCGAAAACTGGTTTGCCGTGTACCCATTCGCCACCTTTGCCGGGGGTTACGCCACCCACGACATTGGTTCCATATTCGATCATCTGCTTGGTATGGAAACTTCCTTCGCGTCCGGTGATGCCTTGAACGAGCAGACGTGTGTTTTTATCAGCCAGAATTGCCATTATTTTGCTCCTCGTGCGGCATCAACCGCTTTTTTAGCAGCTTCGGTCAGGGTTGCAGCACTTGCCAGATTGGGAATATTTGCGGCATCGATAATCGCGCGACCTTCATCCGCATTTGTACCAGCAAGTCGAATCACCATTGGCACATTGGTTTTGACTTCATCCAGTGCCTGTAGAATACCGCGCGCAACTTCATCGCAGCGTGTGATACCGCCAAAAATATTGAATAAGACCGATTTGACATTGGGGTCTGCGAGAATAATTCGTAGTGCGGAAGCTACCTTGTTCGCTTGTGCGCCACCACCAATATCGAGGAAATTTGCCGGGCCAATGGCATCACCGCCGTACAGTTTGGTCATATCCATAGTCGTCATTGCGAGACCAGCACCATTGACCATGCAACCGATTTGACCATTGAGCTTGACATAGCTGATACCTGCTGCCCGCGCCTGTGTTTCTTCCTTTGGCTCGGCATCCGTGTCACGCATTTCAGCTAAATCGGGATGACGATACAGTGAGTTGTCATCAATAATCATCTTGCCATCAAGTGCTAGTAGCTGGTTTTCCTTGGTGATGACCAGGGGATTGATTTCAGCCAATACAGCATCACTTGCCAGATAACATTTATAGAGATTGGCTGCAATTTTGCTGAATGTGCGCCAGTGTTCGTGCGGGAGATTTATTCCACTGGCGATGTTACGGGCCTGATAGTCGAGCAGACCCAGGAATGGGTTAATTTGCTCGCGAATGATGGCATCTGGATTTTGCTTGGCGACGATTTCAATTTCGACACCACCCTCTGAGGATGCCATCATCACGGGATGACCGGTTGTACGATCATTGGTGATGCCCAGGTAAATTTCTTTATCGATATTGGACGCAGGATCAACCAATACTTTGCGAACTGTTAGTCCTTTGATATTCATGCCCAGAATAGAATTGGCAATCTGCTCGGCTTCTTCGGGTGTTTGCGCTACCTTTACGCCGCCAGCTTTACCGCGTCCGCCTACCAGAACCTGGGACTTGATAACAACGCGCCCACCAAGTTCACGGGCGATCTCATAGACTTCCTGGGGTGTGGTGGCTGTTTTGCCATGAGGAATGGGAATATTAAATTCCCCGAAACGGAACTTTGATTGATACTCGTGAAGATTCACGGATTAACCTCCGACTGCTTCGAGATAAAAAACGGCTAACAGTATACACCCTGTCAGCACAGCGTCACTAGCGAGATGGGATCATTTTGAAAACAATTTTACAACCTTAAGCATTTTTTCATTAGTTTGACTTACTTCATATCTGAAATAAGCATGAAGTGTTGCACTTTCGATAGACATAACCAAATTAACTATGGTAGACTCAGTCTTGAGAGTATTTGGCAACTATTGCGGCGGAGGCACCCCATGGCGACTGCTCGTGTCGTCTGTATCGAAGATGAGCCTGAGATGATTGACCTTGTTAAACTAATTCTTTCGCGCGACGGTTATGAGGTTTTTGGTGCTCGAGGGGGGATGGAAGGTCTGCAACTGGTGGAGGATATTCAGCCGAAACTGGTCTTGCTGGATCTGATGATGCCCGACATGGATGGTTGGGAAGTCTACCAACGGCTGAAGGCTAATCCTAATACCCGACATATTCCTGTCATCGTGTTAACTGCGCGTGCGCAAAGCATCGACAAGGTTCTAGGCTTACATATTGCGAAGGTCGATGATTACATCACGAAACCATTTGGCCCCCAGGAACTTTCAAAAAGTGTGAAAAAGGTTATTGCTGAAAAACTCTGATTATGTGATTTATCACCCGTCTTTCAAAGCCTGTCTATAGTACCAGACAGGCTTTTTGTTTTGATTCGCTTGTGCGTGCTATGATTAGAGAGTTACTCATGCACACATTTGGCCTATTGTTTGAGAAAATATATAATCAACTATCTTGTCATTCTGATCACCTCTGATACAGCCTTATCAGATGCGGGAGCCAATATGAAATCACGTATACACCGAATGGGTCTTTTTTGGGGATTATGCTTCATTCTGAGTCTGGGGCTGATGCCTGCGTATGCTCAGGGGGCAAATTTACTGACCAATCCTGGTTTTGAACAGCCTTTTATTACGCTGGACGGGACACCGCCTCGTCAGGTTGCGCAGGGATGGTCGCCCTGGAATCTTGGGGGAGGACAGTCCGCTTCTGAAAATGTACAACCGGAATACTATCCGGCTTCGGATGTTACGAATGGTCTGGGTGTTCCGCGTATCCGCAGCGGAAGTGATGCACAGCAGTATCACTCGTTTTTCGCGACCGCTCAACTGCGTTTTAGTGCTTATGTTTATGTTTGGTCGAGTACGTTTGACGAAGCTAATAAAAGTGATGGGGATGGGGGCGTTGTAGTAACCGTTGGCATTGATCCAACTGGCGGAACCAGTGCCGACAGCACAAATGTTGTCTGGTCGGCTTCGGCTATCCAGTATGACGCTTACAACGAGTACACTGTCTCTACGACTGCCTCTGAGTCATCTGTTACTGTGTTTGTCCGTACCACTGTGAGTGTGCCGGTCAAGAACACGAACATTTATGTTGATGATGCATCTCTTGTCGTCGCAGGTACAAATCCGCCGCCTGCAACTTCAACGCCCATTGCTACAGCAACACAAAATTCTCCTCCTTCAGCGACAAATACCCTTGTCCCGACCGCGACACAGGTTATTCCCGTAGCGACAAGCACCTCGGATGATTTGGGAATTGTCTCAACTGCCACGCCTGCTCCCAGTTCAACGCCTCTGCCGACTTCGACATCGCTTCCTTTGGCTACGGCTATCCCAACCAATACACCCATTCCACAGCCAACCAATACGGTTATTCCTACCGAAGTTCCACCGACCCAAGAAGCGCAGGTATCGACCAATACTCCGATCTCCGCGACTGCTACATTAGTGCCGACCAGCACCGCTACGCCGTTTGGTGGCGTGTTCTTCGGTAAGGTTGTTCATGTCGTTCGCTCCGGGGATACAGTTGGTCAACTGGCATCAATTTATGGCAGTACAACAAGTGCTATTGTTGAGGCGAATGGATTGAATGATAGTGCCTTCATTCGTGTGGGACAAACACTCGTTGTGCCTGTAAGGTTGGGCGCTCCAGCGACATCAACACCGACGGTCACACCATTAGTGCCACCGACGACAGCACCTCCTGTAACAACCACCTATGTTGTGGTCACGGGTGACACGTTAGGACGCATTGCTGTCCGGTTTAATACGACCGCATCGACGTTGGCGCAACTCAATGGCATTACGAATCCGAATATTATCCATGTTGGGCAGCGTTTGATCATTCCTGTTGGCGGACAAGTTATTACCCAGCCTCCATCTGGGCCAGTTGTCATTGCGACGAGTGCGCCGCCGAGCCAAACCAAAACTTATGTTGTTCGTGCTGGTGATACGCTGTTCCGCATTGCACTCCGTAATGGGGTTTCGCTCCGAAGCTTGATTCAGGCCAATGGCATTGTTGACGCGAATCGTGTCTATGTGGGACAGGTATTGGTTATTCCATGAGCGACAATTGGCGAATTTTGCGTAATGCACAGACGAATGAAGTGGTTCTGAATCGAGTGAAATGGTGCAGCAGTTTTTGGTGTCGTTTTCGCGGCTTACAACTCGTTTCTGACCTGCCTGAAAATCAAGGATTGTTCTTTGTTGACAAGTCCGAAAGCCGCACCAATACAACCATTCACATGTTTTTCATGCTGTTTAGTATTGGGGTCGTCTGGTTAGATGCTTCAGGCAAAGTTGTTGATAAGTGTCTGGCGAAACCCTGGCGACCCGCTTATGCACCGAAATTGCCTGCGAAATACTTTATAGAAGCGCGACCGGATATTCTTGAGCGTGTTCAAGTTGGGGATGTGCTGCGCTTTGACGAGGTCGCGACATGAAATCGCGTTTGTGGTTTATTGTTTTTGTAGCGGGTATGCTTTGGCTACCCGCTGCTTCTATTATTGCCCAAGATGTAAACAATGCGGGCCTTACCATTCACGTTGTTCAGCGGGGCGAAACCATGTATGGTATCGCACTGGGCTACGGTCTAACTGTTCAAGATTTAGCAACATTGAATGGAATTGGAGACCCCACCAATATTCAGGTGGGACAGCATATTTTGGTGCCGGTAAATGCTGTAAATCCTAGTTTGCCGCAAACCCACACTGTGCAAGCTGGGGAGACTCTGCGTAAGATAGCTGATCTTTACGGCCTGACGCTGGATGATCTGGTTGCTCGGAATGCGATTACTGATGTAAATCGAATTTTCGTGGGGCAGGTTTTGAATATTGCGGAACCTCCACCGACTGTTGTGCCACAGCCTGTTCCCGTTGCTATGGCACAAGCTGCCCCTGTTCAAAGCCTTATTCATATTGTCCTTCCGGGCGAGACGCTTTTTCGAATTGCAACAAGTTACGGCTTGACGGTCAATGATGTTGCCAGTGCCAACAATATCAGTGATCCGACACTGATTTTTGCTGGTCAGCAATTGATTATTCCAGGTGTGGAACCGCCGCAGCTCGCACTAGATTTGCCACCTATTGTAAGCAGCCTCGATGTGCTGCCTTTGATTCTGGTTGAGGGGCAAACGGGGCGTTTCCGTTTGACAACAACAAATCCAGCGACGGTGAGTGGGAGTTTTCTGGGGCACTCTCTTGCAGTTGCATCAGAGCAAAACAATACATTCCATACTGCTCTAGTAGGAATACCTGTGTTTACCGATTCTGGTGTTTATCCACTTACTTTGACTCTGGTTGATAGCAATGGGCAGCAGACGAATTTGTCAGTGAACATACAAGTAGTTTCAGGAAATTATGGTAAAGAAACCATCACTCTTTCATCTAGCGAGGCTTACCTCATTGACCCAACGGTAGAGGCACCTGAGCAGAATTTTATACAGGGCGTGATGAGTATATTTACCCCTACGCGCTATTTTGCTGGCCCAATGGGCTTGCCTGCTGCGGCTGGGATAACATCGCCATTTGGTCTTAATCGGTCTTATAATGGCGGGCCATTCGATCATTATCATACAGGCACTGATTTTGCAGGTGCACCAGGTACGCCGATATTGGCTGCTGCCTCCGGTTATGTTGTGCTTGCGCAAAGCCTGAATGTTCGTGGAAACGCCACGATTATCGATCATGGATGGGGTGTTTTCACTGGATATTGGCATCAGACTGAGCACTATGTCAAAGTTGGTGATTTTGTCGAAGCGGGCCAGGTGATTGGTACAATCGGTTCTACAGGGCGTGTTACGGGGCCGCATTTACATTGGGAAATGTGGGTCAATGGCGTTCCAGTAGACCCCATGCAATGGGTACAGCAGTCTTTCTCATAAGGTTTCAGGATGGCAAGAAAAGATTATCTGCGATTTTTATCCGAGATGGGAGGCAAACATCTCGTTGACGATGTGAAGGCCACAGAAAAAATCCAGCAGCGATATGCAAAAAAGTACAATGTAAAGAAACGATCTTCTTCCTGGCGGGGGGTAGGGGCGGTTCAGCGCGTGATTCCTTATGAACGTGGAATTCGTCTTTCATGTCAGGGCGGTTGGGTTGAGCTGCATTGGATTGCCGTGGATTGTTTACGGGTTAGGCTGCATCGTGATAGTCACGATTTTATTGAGCCATTTTCGTATTCCTTACACAAAGTGGATTGGCCAGCAGTCCCATTTGAGTTTGTTGAAGGCGACAAAGCTCTTGAGATGCGGTCGTCATCTGTTGTTTGTCGGGTGGGTAAGCAACCGTTTCGAATTGGACTAGAGACAAGTAATCAACAGCCTTTGTGCCTGGATATGGCAGGAATGCAGTTCAGAGACGAAGGCGGTGTGCGTCTTTCGATGGTTATGCTGCCTGATGAAAGCAGTTATGGATTAGGCGAGCGCGCTTATAGCCTGATGCTGAGGGGCAAGAAGTTCCAATTGTGGAATGCTGAGGGCACTAGCAATGAGCATCATATTGATCCCTTATATTACAGTATCCCGTTCTATCTGGGTGTCCACCAGAATGGTGCATACGGCGTATTTTGGGATAATTCGAGTCGCGGAATGGCTGATTTGGGTGCTTCAAAGCATGAAGAATTGGTTTTTGAAGCTGAGACGGGTGAACTACGTTACTACCTTTTTGTGGGTAATGATGTCAACTCGGTACTGTCGCGCTATACCGAATTAACCGGGCATATTCAGCTTCCGCCTCTATGGGGGTTAGGTTATCATCAAAGCAGGCCAGGTCACGAGTCGCAGGAAGCTGTTTTAAAGACTGCACAGGAATTCCGTGCACGTGAAATAGCGTGCGATGCGCTTTACCTCGATATGCAACATATGGAGGGGTTTCAACCCTTCACATGGGATCAACGTCGATTTCTTCAGATTAAGCAGTTAATCAACTCGCTCCATGACAACGGTTTTAAGGTTATAGCCAGCCTTCGTCCCGGAATTAAAATCGATACTGATTTCCCGGTTTATCAAAGTGGTCTAGAACGTGATGTGTTTCTCAAATACCCCGATGGACAGCTTGTGTCTGGTGCGGATTGGGCGGGAGCTTGTAATTTCCCTGACTTTACCAATCCGGCGGCACGAGCATGGTGGGTCGAACTGGTCAGCCGATTTATCACAGTCGGTGTTGATGGTTTAGTGAATGATATGGGGGAACCTTCAGTTTTTACGAGTGAAGGTGCTGGAACATTACCTGACTGCGTGGTTCATAATGAAGATGGTCTAGGGGGTAATCACCTCACTGATCATAATATTTATGGTACGTTGATGGGTAAAGGTTCACGCGACGGGCTGCGGAAACAACGTCCAGAGATACGCCCGTTTAACCTGATTCGTGCAGGCTTCGCCGGAGCGCAGCGTTATGCCAATTCATGGTTGGGAGAGAATACGTCCGATTGGGAGCATCTGCGTCTTAGCGTCAGTATGGCACTGAATATGGGATTATCCGGCGCTCCGATGACCGGGGCAGACGTGGGGGGATTCCATAAGGACACGAACGGCGAGTTATTTACTCGATGGTTGCAAGCGGCTTCTCTAATGCCATTATTTCGTTCTAATACCGCTATTGGGACGCATCCACAGGAACCCTGGTCTTTCGGTCAACCGTATGAGGTGATTAATCGTCTGACAATTGCCTTGCGCTATCGCTTGATGCCCTATTTATATTCTGTAGTGGCACAATGCAAAGAATACGGGTGGCCTATTATGCGTCCCGTTTTTATGGCTGAACCCGCTAATCGTGCATTGCGGACAGTGGGTGACTGTTATTTGCTCGGTGACGCACTGCTGGTTGCACCGGTATTGACCCCCAATACGATGAAGCGTAGTGTCTACTTACCTGTGGGACAGTGGTACGATTATTGGACGGGTGAATTTCTGGAAGGCGGGCAAACTGTAACCGTTCCCGCTCCTCTGGAACGTCTGCCACTGTTTGTAAGAGCTGGAGCGGTATTACCTCATTGGCCTGAAATGACATCAACGAGCGAAAAAGAAGTCGAAACTCTCGTTTATCGTGTTTACCCCGGCGAATTTGAGACTGTGTTGTATGAAGACCGGGGCGAAGGATTGGATTACGAAAAGGGTGATTATCGCTGGATTTATGTAAGCGCCGGATGGGAAGAAAACCGGTTCATCATTAATCGGCGTATTGCGGGACAATACACGCCATCATATCGTGATATTAAGCTCGAAGTCATCGGTTTTGATGATGAGCCTGTCCGGGTGCGCGTTGATCGACAGGGTGCGCCCCTGTGGTTCTATGATGATGGGCTTCTGGAACTGACTATCGACGATTTCCAGCGGGTTGAAATTACCCGTAAGTCGCTCCCCACAGATGCGACGGTCATGCGTCGACCCTGGTAAGGTGTTTTGCATCTAGAAGATCGCTAAAGTGGCAAGGGGCATGATTGGAGTGCCCCTTGCTGCTCTCATGGAGTTACTCGGCGTATGCCTTATCTAACGCTTCAAAATTGGTAAAGAGGAAGTGGTCGTGATAGTAGTGGATCCACAGGAAGGAGAGAATCGCTGTGTAGTAGGCTGTGTCGAAGTGACGGTTGGGGTCGATGTCGGGAATAATGATCTTGGCGAGAACGTACACGATGGCGAACACGACAACCGAGCCAACCAACATCATTGTGCTGAGCGCAAATAGCCCACGTGAGTCCTTGCCTTTGCTAAAGCGGGCGACCAGAGGTGCACTTTTGTCCAGATTGCCATACTGCTGCTTGATTTTGATGATGTAGAAGGTAATGGCAAGATACTGGAAGGAGTGCCACGTATTCGCACCCTGGAAAGCCGTGTCCAGATTAGGGAAGGCTGCCAATGGGAAGAAAACCAGAACCGTTAGAGTGATGAAAATCGTCTTGGGCCAATTGATGATGCCTGCGCGATATTCATTGATAGTTTTGATGATAAAGGCTGCTGCTGCGACGAAAAATGCTATCGCCGCTCCGTAGAAAAGCCATGACGACTGGAAAACAGTTGGAATGACTTTCGTTAGGTCATTTGTGCCAACTGCAAATGACCCTTGACTGATTTTGTAGGCCGCCATTGGAAAGAGGCAGGTAAGTACGACTGCATAATCAATCGCGCGCGCTTTGAAGCTCACCGCACTACCCTTGCGGATAAAGGAATGCTCTTTGTGGTTGTAAAGCTCCACAATGTAAGTAACCTGATGCAGCACATGAAGCATGGCCCAGAAGAAGAAAACGGTTAGCAGCAGGGTGAGATTCAGGAATGCCAGCGAGATTACGATAATCGGAATGATGATGGAGGAACGGATCAACATCGGATAACGCTGCTTGAACTCATTATCCAGCCCTGTACGCAGCATGGTTGACATCATATGAGGACCGCCCACCGCAATGGCGACGAAGCCATTTACAATATTGCGGCTGACATCCGGGTCGAGATTCAGAACATTGATGCCCAGCAGATAAAACACATAGGGTAGGGGCACAACGAATACACTGAGAATCATGAAGATCAGATCCCAGCGGCGGTTACGAAGCCAGAAACTGGGGCGATCCTGTTCGAGAACGGGCATTGATGATAGACTTGCACTTGTCGCGCTCATAAAAGACTCCCTCTTAGCCTATAAAACCCACGATCACACGAGAGTGGATCAAGTTATTTAGCGTTGCTAAGTAATTTTAGCGAAGATGCTGACAAAAAGCCAGAAATTCATTCGCGAGGAACTTCATGATGCTTACGACAGCGGGCTTCATAGGCCTCATGCGCCCCAACCATGATGACAGGATCGTGGTAATTAGCGGGCTTTCCATTGACAAGCCGCTGTGTCCTGCTGGCATCTTCTCCGCAGACAACACAGATTGCATGGAGTTTGGTTACTTCTTCAGCAATACACATCAGTTGGGGTATTGAACCGAATGGTTCGCCACGAAAATCTGTATCCAATCCGGCGAGGATGACGCGAATATCACGTGAAGCGAGTGTCTGAACAACTTCGACAATACCATCGTCGAAAAATTGTACTTCATCAATCGCAACTACCGTGGTTTTCTTCGCGACATGCTCAATAATCTGGTGTGAGTGACCGAGTGGAAGTGCTTCGATATTTTGCCCGTTGTGGCTGGTCACATGCTGGATACTGTAGCGATCATCAATCTGAGGCTTAAAGACCTGTACTGGTTGTTTAGCAATAGCAGCGCGGCGTACCCGGCGAATAAGCTCCTCTGTTTTACCGCAGAACATGCTTCCACAAATGATTTCAATGCGGCCTGCGTGGTGTTTCATCAGTTTCCCCCATGTATTTGAAAAGCGAAAGGCAGACATGGTTGGGACATGTCTGCCTTTTAAAGTGTCAACTAACTGTAGTTATTCGCCGGATTTTGGTACGTCATAGCCGCGTGCACGCAGCAGTTTCTTCAGATCGGCAATCACTTTGCGACCAATGCCGGGGATTTCCAGGATGGCTTCGTCACCACCGGATTCCAATTTGGAGAGGAAATCACCGACGATGTTGATACCATTCTCGGAAAGAATTGTGACGTAGCGTTTGCCGATGTCGAATTCGGAGATCGGAACTTCGGGTGATGTAAGGGCAGCGACACGAGCATCCGCTTCGGCACGGCGATTGTCACGCACCTGAAGACGCTTCAGGAAGCGGTCAACCTGTCCTTCAGTGTCTACGATGCGCTGTTCGCCCGTGAAGAAAGGATGGCAAGCCGAACAAATATCGGTACGAATCTCAGGAATAGTCGCGCCTGTTTTCCAGGTGTTGCCACAAGCACAAACCACGGTAGCTTCTGGATACCAGGTTGGGTGAATTGATTCTTTCATTTTCGTTCCTCATGCGTATCACGGCCCGATTGCAGGTAGCGTAATACATTCTAATGGTTATTGGAGAACTGATTCAATCAGTTCATCAAATTTATTCGACTTCGCGCCCGCCGACCAGCTTATCCTGGTAGGCCTTCAGACCTTCCGCATCGCCGTCAACGAGATATTTTGCCTGTTTAGGCCATGTGGCTGCATCGCCAACAATGCGAACATTACCTTCGACTTTAACAATACGGGTCAAATCTTCGGCTGAAGTGGCTGCGAGCTGGGCGTAGGTGGTGATGCCACCATTGTAGAGGGCTTCCTGAACCTTAGGGCCGATGCCTTCAATAACCGTCAGCTTATCACGACCATCGGAGGCCGCTTTTTTGGATACCTTTGCAGGTGCTTCGGCAACGGCTTCGGCGGGTTTCGCTTTAGCGGGTGCTGCTGCCTTTTGTTTAGGAGCCACTTTTTCTTCTGCCGGGGCAGGCGCAGCAGTTTCCAGGTCGAGAGGAATAACGCTGATCTGCTTCTGACCTTCACGCCCACGCATCAGTTCGAAAGAGACCTTGCCAATCGCGGTTGCGAAGATGGTGTGATCTTTTCCCATGCCGACGTTTTCACCGGGATGAAAGTGCGTGCCACGCTGGCGAACAATGATGTTGCCGGGGATAACTAGCTCACCACCAAAGCGCTTTACGCCGAGGCGTTGGGCATTACTATCGCGACCATTACGGCTTGAACCGCCGCCTTTTTTATGTGCCATTGCTCATAACTCCTTTAGGACGATCCTAGCCAGCTATAATTTCGTCAATCCGCAGGCGGGTGTAATACTGACGATGCCCGGCGGTCTTACGGTAGTTGGTACGCTGACGATAATGGAAAACTATGATTTTTTCACCGCGAAATTGTTCGACGACAGTTGCCTTGACCGAAGCACCATCAACAGTGGGCTGACCAATCACGGTGCTATCGTCGTTGCCGACGAGGAGAACTTCGCTGATTTCAATTTTCTGGTCTACTTCGTAGGGGAGTTTTTCAACATCCAGAAGCGCGCCGACTTCAGCGCGGTACTGGC
>JBGAGR010000354.1:0-6897 GCA_044226645.1 Aggregatilineales bacterium | reverse complement strand
TACTCTGGTTTTCGTCGATGAAAGCATTTTTTCTCCTTTAATTGTGCTGCCTGAGTTCGTATCTTCGGTAAAAACGGCATTCAGCCAGGGTTATTTGGTGTGAGCATTGATATTCGCACACACCCGCGCCGCCTTGACGATGGCACTTGCGGTTATAGCATACATCGGGCAGCACGACTCGCCCAACACCGACTTGTTCCTGCTGCACACAGGCTTGCAAACGCTTCCGCCCTATCCCGCACAGCCCCTGCCGTCTTTTCTTTCAGAACTACTACTTTACCTTCTTTTCCCGCTAACTTGAAATGCGCCCATGTTGGCAGCAGCTATGAACTAAAACCTACAACGGATGAAAGGGTTCATAGCTCAGTGGTAGAGCGTCTGCCTTCCAGGCAGAATGTCAGGGGTTCGAGTCCCGTCACCCGCTCCACTGGAAATGTCTCTGATCAGGGGACATTTTTTATTTCCCTCATGTCGAGATGCGGATTATGTTCTTCTGCGTGGCAATTGGCGCAGAGTAAAATACAGGTAGAAAATTCTGCCATGACCTTCTCAATTTTGCGGTTTGACAGACTGCGCATATCCAGCGCGTGGTTTTTCTCGCCTGTGTGGTGGAATGTCAATGCCGCCAGATTTTTGTCATACCCACAACGCATACATTTTCCGCCAAGCATTTCGACAAGCTGTAATTTTCGGCGTATCCCTCGTGCGCGTTGGGTGGGATAAAAGCCCTGATGATAATAATTCTTGCATTCGATAGAGCAAAAATGCGTCTGTCTACCCGTCAGTGGTTTATTACACACTTTGCATGTTTTCATAACAAGTATTGACCTTTAGT
The DNA here is from genome assembly GCA_044226645.1 of Aggregatilineales bacterium. GTDB lineage: Bacteria > Chloroflexota > Anaerolineae > Aggregatilineales > Phototrophicaceae > CFX2. The sequence continues at coordinate 6,062 of JBGAGR010000354.1, read as the reverse complement.
GGACTAAAACCTACAATTAAGCGAACGGGTCTGTAGCTCAACGGCAGAGCATCGCTCTCATAAAGCGCTGGTTCCGGGTTCGAAACCCGGCAGACCCATTGAATTATAATATATTTATAACAACAAAATTGGATGAATTAACCCTCTGCTGGCTTGCTGGTATATTTGAAGGTGAAGCTTATTTTGGAGGCGGCATACCCTCCGAACCTAAATCTCCCCGTATAGTAGTAACAATGTCAGATGAAGATATAGTTGATCGTATAGCTCAACTATTCGGTCATAGTTATACCTACGTCCCACCTCGTAAAAGCCACTGGAACCCAACCTACTGTTTCTTTATAAAGAGTTGGCCTGCTGTCGAACTAATGCGGAAACTTTACCCTGTCATGGGGCAACGGCGGCAAGCGCAAATTAATCGCGCTCTCGAATCCTATATCTATAAGCACAAACCCCTGCCAACTCCCAAAGTCACGGAAGATGATGTTCGCGCGATAAAAAAGCGCATCGCAGCGGGGGAAATGGCTAAAAGCATCGCGCAGGATTTCCCGATTTCACATTATGCCATCTGGGATATTCGCAGCGGCAAAACGTGGTCGCATGTCACGCTGGAACCATCTGAAAATCGACCACAGGAACCAGAAGTTATCCCCTTAGCACTGGATACGGATGAGAAAAAGCTGTACTGGGTTGCTGGTCTGCTGGAAGCAGAAGGTTCTTTCATGGCAAGTGCGCCATCCGAACCGAATCGCCCTCGTATAGCGCTGCCGATGACTGATGAAGATGTCGTGGCTCGTGCTGCCGACATTCTGGGCGTGAGATACAACGCTTTGAGATCACGCAACGAGAAGCACAAAAATGTTTTCCGGGCGATGGTACGGGGTAGACAAGCCGTTGAACAGATGAAAATCCTGTATCCGCTGATGGGAAAACGCCGTCAAGCCCAAATTGACAAAGCCCTAGCCAGTTTCAATGATTTTCCAGTCAGTCAGGGCGAACATAATGCGAACGCGAAAATCAATGAAGAACAAGCGCGAGACATCAAAGCGCGGTTGTTAAATTATGACAGCCTAGAACGGATTGCAGAGGATTTCGGGGTAAGTATTTCGCTCGTTCGGGAAATCAAGTACGGCAGGACGTGGAAACACGTTACTCCGTAGGTGGATTCGATTCAGAGTGCTGCGATGTGACCTGTTCGCGGCATTCGGTGACGACTTCTTTGGGGATCAGCTTCAGCGCCAGCGCGAATAACCCCGGCACAATCAATAGATCATCCAACTGCCCCAGCACCGGAATGAAATCGGGGATCAAGTCAATCGGTGAGAGTAAATAGGCCACTGCCAGCCCCAACACGATACGGGCAGGCCAGGGGGTGCGCGGGTGACGCAGCACCAATTGATAAACAGTGATTTCCTGTTTGATTTTCCGGTAGAAGGCTCGTGTGCGTTCGGTGAAGGTCATAGGGATTTTAAAGTGGGTGGGGCACGATGGATTTTCCGCCGTACCCCACAACAGGCTGCTTAATCATTAGATGCCGCTTCGATTCCGGTCACTTCGGTGACGTAAGCCTGAATGGTGTCGAATCCCATTGTCCGGGCAACCGAAACGCGGTGATTGCCATCGCGCACATAGTACACATCGCCGACCTGATAGACTTCAATGGGTGGTAAGCCCATATCGCCTACCGTTTCAGCGAAAATCCGGCTCCAGCGTTCGCGATTGATGGCGGTTTTGGGGCGGAAACTGCCTGTAAAGTCATTAGGCCGCCCAACACTGCCTACAATCTGTTCAATCGGGATGTCGTGCAAACCGCGTTCCATTTCTTTCCAGAGCCGCAGACATTCCCGCACTTCGTCAAAACTTAACAACTGCGAGGGTTTCCCGCGCAGTCGCCCGATTACTTCTTCCCAGAAGGCGTACATAGTCGCGCTTTCGTATCGCTGTACGCCCTGCATCAAATCTGCTGTATTTGGCATTAGCGATGTCCTCCTGAACTAAGAATAAGGGGAAGCAGGTAAGAAAGGCTTCGTTCAGGTTCGCTAACACTGTGCTGTAATCTTTTGTTGGGGTCATCATACCGAACAAAAGGGCGTATGTCCAGACAGCGAAATATAGCTAAATATTGTGCAACTTGCTGCTTGACAGTCCTTATGAACTGGCGCCAGGTTCGGGTGTAGACTCGGCCAGCCGCCCTAATTCGGCATTAATGGCAGAAGCGAAAACCGCATAGGGTTGTGCACCACTGACAAAAGTGCCGTTGATGAAAAAGGCCGGTGTTCCGGTCACGCCGAGTGTCTGCGCTTCGGTTGCGTCCTTGCTGATTTCATCCATATGAGTCTGCTGGTCGAGGCAGGTGGTGAAAGTCGGGACATCAATGCCAAATTCCGTCGCGTATCCGATGAATGCCTCGCGTGTCAGGTCTTGCTGATTGTCAAAGGCTTTGTCGTGGAATTCCCAGAACTTACCCTGATCTTTCATGCATTCCGCCGCCAGCGCCGCCAGTACCGAGCCTGATCCCAATATCGGATAATCGCGGTAGACGATGCGAATCTTGCCATCAAAATCGTTCAGCAAGGGGCGCAGGGTTTCATGTTCGAAGCGCGAACAATACTGGCAGTGGAAATCGGCAAATTCGACAATGGTGATGGGCGCATCCGCTGCACCGAGGAAGGGATCATCATCGGCGCTCACATCATAGCGCTGACCAGGTGTTAATGCAGCGGCCTGAGCGGTATCGCCGCGCGCATCCAGCGCCGAGGCAACAGCCGATTCGATGAGCGCAGTATTTTCCACCGTATTGGCGTTAAAGAGCGAACTGCTGGCGGCTCCGGCGAGGATGGCTCCCAGCGCGAAAAAGACCACCGCGATAATCACATAGTTCACGAATACGCGCGGGATTACAATGACCGTACCGGGATTAGCATATCCTGCCTGCGGCGATGTGGGATTCGAAGCCGTGAACTGTTCAGAGCGAATGGGCGCTTCTTCGACAGGCTTGGGAGTCTCTGCGTCGTCCATTACATTAATCGGTGTTTCCACAACAAATCCTTATAAACCTCGTGGTTGTCATAAAATGATAGTAGTACGAAGGTCGATAGGGGTCTATCCCCAATTCATCACACCGAAATTAGAAATTTCAGCTAGAATATAGATGCAACCAGAGCAATTTATTTTACGACTACGTGCTGAACGGCGAGAATCTGGCCCCGTAAGGGTTTTTTCGTCCCTTCTGCACGGATAATGAGGAGACCTGCCTTTGAGTGAACCTGCGATGAATTTGGACGGACTGGTCGTGAGCGATCAGAGTGGTTTTTTCGGAGTCGAACTTGCCGATGAAAAAGTAGTAACCTGTCGTTTAAGAGGTCGTTTATTAGAAGAAGCCCAGTCGTCGGACATCGCTGCCATAGGTGACCGGGTTAAAATACAGATTTTAGAAGATGGCAGCGGCAGTATTGAGGAAGTTTTGCCCCGCATCAGCGCCCTTTCGCGTGCCATGCGCACCGAGGGTAAACGCGGCGCAGGCGACAGCGAACGCGAACAAGTCATCATCGCCAACGCTGATCAAGCCCTGTTTGTTTTCGCGGCTGCGCAGCCCTCCCCGAACCTCAAAATGCTGGATCGCTTCCTCGTCACGGGCGAAAAATCGACCATTCAAAAGCTGGTGATTGTGGTCAACAAGATGGATTTGGAAGACAATTCCGTCACTCACGCCCGGTTTGCCCCCTACGAAAAAATTGGGTATCGCGTCCTGTATACCAGCGCGCGCGATCAACTGGGGGTGGATGAGCTGCAAAATATACTTAAAGATCATTTATCCGTTTTCACGGGGCCATCCGGCGTGGGCAAGACCAGTCTGCTCAACCTGATGCAGCCCGGATTGGGTCGTAAGGTGAAGGAAGTCAGCCAGCGCCGCAGTGAGGGTATGCATACCACGCGCGACAGTGTGCTGATTAAGCTGCCGATGGGCGGAAGGAAGTCAGCCAGCGCCGCAGTGAGGGTATGCATACCACGCGCGACAGTGTGCTGATTAAGCTGCCGATGGGCGGGTATCTGGCGGATACCCCCGGTATGCGCTCGCTCATGCTGTGGGATGTCGAGCCGGAAGAACTGGACGGTTATTATCTCGACATCGCCCCTTATGTGCAGAAGTGCAAATTCAATGATTGCAGCCATGTCAGCGAGCTTGGCTGTGCGGTGCGTGAGGCGGTGGAACAGGGCGATATTGCCAAGAGCCGCTACCAGAGCTATCTGCAACTGCGCGATGAATTGGAAGAAGCCTTCGCCGTCTACTAGCCCTCAGCAATTTATATTTCGTTCCCCGAAAGCCTCCGCTCCTGAACGAGCGGAGGCTTTTGTTTTTGGTGGCAGCATTATCAAAGCGAGGGATATAATAACCGCATAGATTTATTCTGATCTGATGTGTAGTCAAAATGAATCGCCCTGATTGAACGTGGACACGATATATCGTGTCCCTACAAAAGTGGGGTTATCCATCAGGTTACTCTTTGGTTATGAAGCGGGAGGTTTCATTATGGTTCTCAATCCACAGCGCACAATTGACGAACTCAAGGATTTACGTGCCTTAACGGGGAATGCCGATGGCGCACAGCGTGTGGCATTTACGGATACCTGGGCGAAAGCGCGTGCCTGGATGAAAGCAAAACTGGCAGAACTTCCAGTCACCTATGAAGTTGACGAGGCCGGAAACGCCTGGGCGACCCTGCGCGGTCAATCGGACAAAGAAATGCTGATGGGCGGTCATATCGACTCGGTGCCAAACGGCGGTTGGCTGGATGGCTGCTTAAACGTGGTCGGCGCGTTAGAAGTGCTGCGGCGTATCGCCAGCGAAGGCACACCGCCTGTCACGGTGCGGTTGGTCGATTGGGCGGACGAGGAAGGCGCACGTTTTGGACGCAGCCTGTTCGGATCAAGCGCGGCCTCCGGCACGATGAATCCTGACGATCTGCGCGAGTTGAAGGACAAGGATGGCGTTAAGCTGGTAGATGCGATTGCAAAATATGGCTTAAGCCTCGATACCGCTAAACAGGCCAACAAGCAGTTGAAAAAAGCCGCTGCTTACCTCGAACTACATATCGAGCAGGGGCCGGTGTTGGAAAGCATGAATCTGCCGCTGGGTGTGGTGCTGGGGACATTCGGTGTCGAGCGTCACTCGATCCGCTTCACCGGACAGTCGGCACATGCTGGCTCAACACCGATGAATCAGCGGCGGGATGCGCTGGGGGGTGTCTCCAAGCTGCATCTGGAAGTGCGCGAAATCGGCAAGCGCAACGGCGGCGTGTGTACAGTGGGACGGGTGGAAACGAAACCCGGTATCGTCACAGCGGTTGCGGGTCAGGCGGATATGACCCTCGACCAGCGGCATCTAAACGCGGATTCACTGGCAAAAATGCTGCAAGAGGCCAAAGATGCCAGCCAGCGGATTGCCCAAGAGGAAAATATCGGTGTGGAGTGGAGCCGCTTGTGGCAGATTCACCCGATTCTGTTCAATCCCGATTTGATCGAATTGTGCGACGAGGCTATCCGCGAAACTTGCGGCACGGTTCACCGTCTGCCGAGCGGCCCACTGCATGATGCGGCGGAAGTGGCGCGGGCTGGTGTTCCGACGATTATGCTTTTTGTCCAGAGTTTGCGCGGATTGTCTCATGCCAAAGAAGAAGACACCAAAGAAGAACATCTCGCGCTGTGTGTCGAGGCGCTGGACAAACTGGCGACCAAGACCATGAAGTGGATTCTGGCGCAGTAGAAGCTGTCATTCGTGTATTGTATTAATTAGGGCGGGTCTCAGACCCGCCCCTACACAACAGTATTTCCCCTGTCTGACGCAGTATTGAACGAAAAAATTGAACATGATTTCAGGAGGCCACGATGGTTCAGATTACCGAAAATCCGACTCATGACGCAGTTGCCGATTTGAAGGTCGTTGACGCTTATATGCGCTGGGCATTGGAAGCGGCGGAAGAAGTAGTGGGCAAAGATGGTTTAGCTGTTGTGCTGCGGGATGCCAAACTGGAACGCTTCATCAACAACTATCCGGCGGATTTGTT
>JBGAGR010000353.1:0-6636 GCA_044226645.1 Aggregatilineales bacterium | reverse complement strand
GATTTTTCACCGAGCAGCAGCACACCGATGCGTCCGCGTTCCGCCCACAAGGGAATTGCCCACCGTAGATCGGGGTAGGTTGTTTGTGGCAAGGGGACGATGGCTGTCGTCGGCGATTCGGGTAAATTGGACGGCAGGGGCACAGCGGCAGATTTCTCAACACGAGGATAGACCAGCGGCGACCCTGCCAGCGGAGCAAGACTGCCTACCGGAATCAGATAGGCACTTTTCGCGCCCAAGACATCATGACATACGGTTCGGAAGAGTGATTCCGCCCTGGATGAGAGTGCTTGCTGCGGTGTGAGCAAATCCTGAAAGGCATTCTGGCTGTTGACGAAGGGGCGTAACTGCGCCATGAATTTTTCGCGTTCGACAAAGGTGCGCCAGTTATAGAGGGCATAAAAGCCGATCATGAGCAGCACTAAAATCAGCAAACTGTAAACCGGACGCAGCGGCGCGATCAGATTCCAGCCCATCAGGACGGCACATCCCGCACTAATGAGCAGTGTGTTGCGCCATTGACGGGCAAAGCCACGTCGAGGCAGCGCTTTCCCGGTGAAAACCTCGTAAGCGACGACAGCCTGTCCCAGAAAAATAACCCCCATCGCGATCAGCGTTTCGAGTACCAAATCGAACAGGATAATCACTACAAAGCTGACCTGTATCGCGTCACCGGGCAGGAGAACAATCCAGAGGATGAAGCCTGTCACAAGCACGCTGACCGTCAACAGGACAGCCGCCGTCGCCATCAGCCAGGGACGCGAACGCTGGCGCGCCAGATCGCCCATCAGACGGTGTGGCGGTTCCGGACGGCGCAGGGCATCTATGGAAAGCTGTACAGGCGATCATCAACAGAAAGAGAGGATAAATAAAATCGGGATACCACCGACAGCAGGTGTGCCGGAAAAATCGAGGTAAATGGTATCGAAATAAGACGGGAAAGGATTGCCAATGGCTACAATCAGACGAGGAAAATTCCCAGAGCGGAAGTCAGGGCAAAACCGATGCGATGGCGGCGACGTAAAGCACTGTTCAGCCGATCCCAGTAGCCAGCATACCAGAGCGTAATGACATACCAGGTGAATGGGGCGACAATGACGGGAATCCAGTCCACGCGCCACCAGAAATCCAAGCCCAGATTGGCGCGGGTGAAAACCAGTTCATGTCCCAGAATGGCGGTATGTCCGAAGAAGAAGACCGCCTTTATCATCAGCCCACAACCCATCAGCCATACGGCCCATGTGCAGCGTTCAACATTCGCAGTACTGTCAGTCCCAATGAGAACAAAACGATGGTGTTAAACACCGAGATGCTCATCAACGCCCAGTCGAGCGGGATAATTCCAGTCATGTCAGCACATCCCAATGTGTCCAATTGCCGCGTTCGTCGGTACGAATGCTGCGCCTTCTTCATCCCCAGCGCACTAATCGGCAGTGTGGACGATGATGGCGGCGCGTGTCAGGCGATTTTCTCATCGGTAGCGGTAATCGACCAGACCCCATGCGGCGTAAATTTGGCCGTTGGTGCGGCTTCGATGGTGCGCTTATCACGGAAATCGTGCCGACTCGTGCCACCAGGTGGTGAGACCACTCGCCAGCAGTTGGGCGACATGCTGCTCGTTCGGTTCAAGCAGGTTCATCGGGTCATGTTCATCGCGGTGACGCACCTGCTGGACACGGGCTTCAATATCCGGGTCAACAAAGCTGCGTCCGCTGACGGCATCGCGCAAGAGGGGCACGATCATTTCCGGCAGGAGATAATTCGATTTACGGACATAAGCATAATGGCTGAGGATGCCGGATTGCAGAAAAGCGCGGTAGTAGGCATCGTCATCCTGAATCGAGTAAAAGACCAGCGGCAGGCGGGGAAATTCGCGTCGGATGGCAACGGCGGCTTCGATGCCGTTCATGTCTCCTGCCAGTGCGACATCCATCAGAATCACGCTAATGGGATGGTCGGCAAGGCAGTATTCGAGGGCTTCTTCGCCTTTCGTGACCATGCCGACAACCTGCACATCATTCGTCGCTTCCAGACCGCCCTTGAGCGCGTCCTGCAAGCGAATATTGTCTTCTACCATGAGTAAATTGAGCATAACTGTTACCTTGATGCGCTTCTTACTCCAGTGCGCAACCCATAATGTAAATGATCGGTGAATAGGCTACCAGGGCAATGAATGTGAGTACTCCCAAGCCTAGAAGCCCATAGCGCCAGCGTTTGAATGTTTGTTTACCACGTCGAGTGATTACCCATAATCTATCTGTCAGAACGACGAAAGCCAGCAGAATAACAGGTGAGGCGAGAGAATAGAGGTAGAGTATATCCCCATGGGTGCGGCGTTCAGGATAAAAGTGGGCATCAATTTCCCTGTGATTATAGGCTTCGTCACACGCCAGGGTATGACCTAACTCTGCCTCGACCTGCCAGACGACAGCCGCATTGGTCGCCACCATAAACAACACGATGCCAAGAACAACCAGCGTTAAGGCGTAGAAACCAATGAACAGAATTGTCCAAATTGAGGTGGTTTTTTGCATGTTATCCATACCATGCACAGTATCAGGCATCGGAATTAGCGTCAAGCACTTGGGTGCTTCACAATAAAGAGCGTCTCATTGCGTGTATTATTAAATTATATCGCCCGAAATCCGGGTTGGAGGCTTATGTGGTGAAAAAGAAAATCGTCCCCTTTCTATTTATCATCCTTATTGTTTCTGGAATAGTGATTGCGATATTTAACGCCGCATTGAATCCATTAAATGATAACTATAACCAGTGCAATAAGGCTGTCATAGAAATGGATGATTCATCTGACATACGCTATCTACCTGTTACCCATATGCAGATGAACTCAGAACAACTACAGGTAATTACAGCAACGAATGTGAGCCAAATTAAACCCCTTGAGCAAGTTGGACATGGCTCGATTAAAGCGGCGTGGTGGTCGAAAGATGGGAAATTGACTGTATTTACCAATTTAGGGTTGTGGCAGCATGATCGCATTGATATGCCCGCAAAACTCCTATGGTCTTACACAGATTATATTGATCAATTTGCAGTGAGTTCAGAGGGGTCTATGCTGGCCACTACCAATGGGTCAAATGAACTGGCACTTTTCGATCTGGCGACGGGCGAAAAGCAAGGTGACATCGATTTACGAGATCAAGGTGTCTCGAAAATTCTGCTCAGTCGGGATGGTACTGTCTTAGCAGTTTACCAGAATGATGGCATTCATTTCTGGAATACGCATACCCGCCAAGCGATTCCGGGTTTACTCAAAAGCACCAATGAACTTTTTGGCTTAACCATAAGCCCGGATGGAAAGTATATAGCAGCATCCACAGCCCATTCACAACTGAATGGAAATGCCACAGCCTGGGTTGCGGTAGTCAGCCTATGGTCAACTACTTCAACCGAAATACCGTTATGGTCAAAGGAAATTGATGATTTGGGGCTGACGGATATGGCATTCAGTCCAGATGGGCAGGGGTTGGTTTTGTTGACTCGATCCAATAGCAGTGAAAGCCTTCGATTTTGGAGTATGACTACGGGAGAGGAGTATCGCTCCTTTTCCGTTCCAGTCGCCGTAGGTCCTCAAATTTCCTTACAATTTAGCCCGGATGATCGCTTCGCAACTTACCTGAATTATGTGATTGATATTGAGAGCGGGAAGGAAATTGGACAATTTGGTGATCGGGGTTCACTGATTTTCTCTCAAGATAGCAAAGCGGTTGCTGTTTTGCCGGACTGGTTCGATCCAGTAGACATCTGGGACATCCAATCAGCCAGCAAGGTTGCGTCCATAGGGGATTACAACTATGGAACTGGAATCATTTTTGCGTCAGACGGAACTCTTTCAACTTATGTCAACCTCGGTTTGAAGCCAACCGTTATAGTCAGCCCGAATCGTGAGCGATTGATTGTTGAGGGATTTGGGGACGCTACTATTGTTCGGCTGTGTGATGTTTCAGCGAAAAGACAAATCGCTGCATATGCTCAAGTCGGCGCTCCAGCCTTTAGCCCCGATGGAAGCAAACTTGCTACCGCAAGCGAATGCAAAATTGACATTTGGGACGCGCAGACTGGCGACAAATTTACCACGCTAACTATTTGTGAGAATGGAGAGCGTTCAACAAGTCTTGTGTTTAACCCGATAGGTAACATCCTCGCTGCTGCGAGTTACCAGTGGTTTCCCAAGCAAGGTATCCATATCCACTTTTGGGACATGGAGACTCAACAGAAAATCACCAGCATTGATACTGGCGAAAACCATGAAATACGAGATATAGCGTTTAGCTCAGACGGCAAAATACTAACGTCGCTTAGCCAGAATGGTGAAATCATTCTGTGGGGCGTGCCTATCGATTAGCCTGTCAAGCACTTGAGTGCATCACAAATGGCGCTTGGGCAGTCGCATCAAAGTCCCCTTTCCCCGTAAGCTGAGACTCATCAGACCACAAACGAGTATAAGCCGCATGGAAAATCTGACCATCATTGAGTCGATTTTGCGCAACCGCCGCAAGTTTTTCACCGAAATTCGGCAGGATATAGATGTATTCCCTAAGATTCGGGCGATGTTCCTGTCGTGCCTGATATTTCTAGCGATTTACGGGCTGGTGATGGGCGCGGCACACAGTCCACAGCAGGCGGTGGCCTCGATTGTCAAGCTGCCAGTTCTGTTTCTGGCGACGCTGCTGATCTGCGCACCGTCGCTGCACTTCTTTAATATTCTTTTCGGCTCGAAGCAAACCATTTCGCAAACACTGGCGCTGATTCTGACCTCGATTTCGACCACTGCGGTACTGCTGTTCAGCCTCGCGCCGATCACGTTTTTCTTCCTCATCAGCACTTCGCAGTATGAATTTTTTAAACTGCTGAATGTCATTTTCTTCGCGATTTCGGGCTTTCTCGGCATCTACTTTCTGCGACAGGGCATCGAAATTGTGACTGAACGTGAAGATGAGGCCGAAGGTATTAAAACAAGGCGGCTGATTTTCATGATCTGGGTATTTCTGTATGCGTTCGTAGGGAGTCAGATGGCATGGACGCTGAGTCCGTTTCTGGGCGATCCGTCGCTGCCGTTCATCCTGCTAACCCAACGCGGCGGTAATTTCTACGCCGATGTGCTGAACAGTCTTGGAACGCTGCTGTCTTTCCGGTAATTGATGTGATTCAAGTCGGACATGATGTACCGCGCCCCTACTGTCAAGCACTCAGGTGCGTGGCAGTTGGCGTGTGAGCCGTCGCATTGAATGCCTGATTGGGCTATCGTGAGATGTAACAAACAGAATCGGTTCGAGCTAATCCATGCGGTTTTACTGGTTGGAGGAGTGAGGTATGTTGAGAACGGCTGTGTTTTCTGAAAAGCGGCAGCGTGTTCCACCGGATTGGGCAGGGTATTTCGAGCATAATCGGCGGAATTTGATGACGATCCCCTGGGATGATCCTTACCGCCTGACGACACAGGAAGCTGAGACTATTTTGCACTCGATCCAGCAGTTTCAACTTGGCGAAAGTTCGGAAGGCAATCATTTCCGGGAACAGGCTCGTCGTTATGCAACGCGCAGCGGCGACTATGCTTATCTCGATGCATTAGAACTGTTCATTCAGGAAGAGCAGCGTCATGCCCGTGATCTGGGACACTTTATGGAACAGCAGGGTTTACCACTAGCGAAATCAGATTGGGTGGACAGGGTTTTTCGCCAGTTACGGCATCTGATGGCGACACTGGAAATCTCTGTGGTGGTGCTGATTACGGCGGAAATTGTTGCTGTCACCTATTATAAGGCGCTGCATGATGCGACTGCTGCGTCCGCTCTGCGCCAGTTATGCCGTCAGATTTTGCATGATGAGGTGCAGCATCTCCGTTTCCAGGCGGATGCGCTGGCGAAAATACGTCAGGGACATTCATCCTTAAGGACGATTCTTGCTCATATGCTCCATAGAGTGCTGTTTGGTGGAACACTGCTGGTCGTGTGGTGGCATCATCACCCGGTTTTCCGAGCGGGAAAATATTCATTCCGCAAATTCTGGAAGGCGAATTGGCTGCGGTTTAATCAAACCCTCGCAATGACTTGACTTTGCTGGCGTGGCGTTACCGTTTCACGCTCAATATTTGCTGTACACTGAAGCTAAAATAGATTGCAATAGGGGGCTATCGCATGAAATTCGTCGAAAACATCACCATTATCGAAACTGTCCTGCGAGACAGGCGCAAATTCTTCACGGAGATACGCCAGTTGATTGATGTCCGCGAGAAGATTCAAGCGCTGCTGATCTCGTCATTCATCTTTCTGGCTGTGTATGGCGTTGTGATGGGGGCGGCACATAGCGTGCCACAGGCCGGGATCAACATCATCAAGCTGCCGCTGCTATTTCTGGCGACGCTGGCGATTTGTACGCCATCATTGCACTTTTTCAATATTCTGTTTGGCTCGAAGCAAACGTTGTCGCAGACTATCGCGCTGATTCTAACGGCAATTGCGACGACATCGGTTATCCTGTTCAGCCTCGCACCTGTGACCTTCTTTTTCCTGACGACGACCACATCGTATCCGTTTTTCAAGCTGCTGAACGTGGTGTTTTTCGTCGTGGCTGGCTTGATGGGGGTAACGGTGCTGCAACAGGGAATGCAGATTG
>JBGAGR010000352.1:0-6808 GCA_044226645.1 Aggregatilineales bacterium | reverse complement strand
GAGCGGATGACCAAAAGCGCTGCTGCCACTGTGATTACCGTATTCAGATGTCGCCGTTAGTAGGTGGTCGGGCGCAGACTGTTCCAATTTTCGATGGTGAAGATAAGAGCGTTTTCTGCGTCTTTTCGGTGAGTCTGCACCATTTCGCTGTGCGCATTTTGATGGACGGGCGGGAACGTCGGATGGCGCAGTCAACCGTTATTATGGACGGCAGGCTGTTCAGGATATTGCTGGCACTGATGGGCGCGGCGGCGTTTATCCATCAGGCAACGTATTTACCGGAAGAGCGGCGGGTACGGAAGAAGAAGCAAACGGGAGCTTTACGGTGAGCCGGTGAAATCGCGCCCGGAAATACGCCGTGGAGGAACCTGAACCGCTGCGACTGGAAGCCATTCTGAAGGACATTTGATCCAGTATTTTCGATAATCTCGGCAGTATGGATTCAACGGAAGCAGACGATCTATTCGACCCGGAAAAGCTGGCAGACATGGTCAACAAAGGCAGCGGACGCAAGGAACTTTCCCCCTTCGAAGAGGCCATGCAGATCGGTGTTATGCCGGATATTGATGGTAAGAAGTAACCTCTGCTTCAACTGAATATGATACAAAGCGGTTGGAAATCGTTCTGTTCCAGCCGCTTTTATATTACAATCAGGGAGGTTCAACAGGCATACCTCATCCTGAGTTCTCTCTTTGATTATTACGGGCGGAAGGCCCAAAGTCAAACGGCACACAACCTTCACAAATTATTTCGCCGCATCAACGCTAGAAATCGCGGCGTGCACAGTTTTACTTCAATTAACGCCGCAATCAACGCTTTTTGGCGTGATTACCATTCGTTTTATTCGTTTAAGGATGGCTCGTGAATAAGAAAGCAAATTCGACCTCCAACCCAGACAGCAGCAAAGACCCGCTGATTGGCAAACAGCTTGGCGATTATCGCCTCACCAGCATCCTTGCGACTGGCGGTATGGCACGCATTTACAAGGGGATGGATTACAAGCTGCAACGACAGGCTGCTGTAAAAGTTCTGGCACAGGATGAAGTCGACAGTGACAAGACCCTGATGAAACGATTCCAGCGTGAAGCACGAGCAGTTGCAGCACTGGAACATGACAACATCATCACTATTTACCAGTACGGCGAGCAGGAAGGTGTTTACTTCCTGGCCATGAAGCTGATTAAGGGTAAAGACCTCTCGCAGGAACTCAAACGGCTGAAAAAGGCCGGGCAGCGCATGGATATTCAGCGCGCGCTCAAAATTATGGATCAGGTCGCGTCGGCGCTGGATTTTGCTCATGCTGCTGATGTCGTTCACCGTGACATCAAACCCTCCAATATTTTGCTGGATGATGATGATAAAGCTGTTTTGACTGATTTTGGCCTTGTATTGCGTCCATCGGTTGAAACCACAATGGGAACGGCGTTCGGCACCCCGCGATATATCGCGCCAGAGCAGGCCATTTCATCGAATAAAGCCCTGCCCCAAAGCGACATCTACTCGCTGGGGATTATCATGTACGAAATCGCGACAGGTGACACACCCTTCACGGGCGATACACCGATGGAAATCGCGCTGAGTCAAATCAGCGATTCTCCGCCGCCGCCGCGTTCCAAAGACCCCAGTGTCCCGGAAGCCGTCGAGAAGGAAATCCTCAAAGCGCTGGATAAAGAACCGGAAAAACGGCATCGCAGCGCAGGTGAATTCCTCAAGGCGATTCGACACGGATACGGGCTTGATTATAGTGACGCAACGAATTCATCCCGTTCGATGGGTTCGATGAGTTTGAGTCCGAGTACCAACAGCTCGGCAATGGCAAGCTCCGTCAATACCAACAGCAAAACGACGACGAAGAAAACAGGGAAGTCCTCACGACTGCGGCTTATTTTGCTGTTCCTGCTGGTGGTGATACTTGGAGCAGTAGCATTTGTACTGCTTACTAATCAGAATGGCGTTCTGGGCGGCGGCGCTCCTGTCACCCTGATTTACAACGACTCGAACTTTACGATGGTGAACGGCGGCGATTACCCGCTCGATGTGAACGATTTAAAATTCGTCCGGGGTGTGGATGGCGGCGGGGATGATTACAATGGATACCGCATTAAGGGGAAAGTGCTTCCCGCCGCGAGTTGTGCCCGTATCTCGATACAGGAAAAACAAAATCAAGCACCGCCTCAATGCACATCCATTCAGGGGGCAGAACTGCTCAACAACCAACTGCTGCTGTTCTGGCGCAAGGAAACAACCGACAGCGGCACCAATATCAGCAGTTTCGAGGTGCAGTATAAAGGTAATGTTATCGCCCGGTGCGATACCGTACCGCGCGGTGGTGACGCGGAATGCCGCTTTGGCTGGCCGGTTCCACCACCAACCGAAACTCCTGGTTCAGGGTAGCGATCTCCACTGCATCCGGTAGAATATCAAGGCACAGGTTTCTGTGCCTTTTTGTTTTCTACAGGACACATTCATGACTGAGCAACTCCTCGTAACAACAGACTGGCTGGCTGAACATCTGGATGATCCCCAAATCCGCATTGTCGATATTCGTGGACATGTGATCCCCGCCAGCAATCCCCTTCCCCATTATTTCAACCATCGGGCTGATTATGATCAGAGCCATATTCCAGGCGCGTTATTCGTTGATTGGGTGCATGAAATCACTGACCCTGATGATCCACGTCACGCCAAAATTGCCAAACCGGAACGCTATACCGCCGTGATGAACCGGCTGGGCATTAACGCCGACACATGGGTTATCGCCTATGATGACGCGGCAGGGATGTTCGCGGCGCGTTTATGGTGGTCACTCAACTATTATGGACATTCGCGTGTGTCGGTGCTGGATGGCGGCTGGACAAAATGGACAGCGGAAGGCCGTCCGGTGACAGCCGATGTGCCGAATGCTGCCGCAGGCCATTTCGTTCCGAAGCCCCATGCCGACCTCTACCGGACAGGTGAGCAAGTCGAAGCCGTGTTACACAGCGATACGCTGCTGATGGATGTGCGCAGCCCGGAGGAATTTCACGGCGACTCTTCCCGCGCGAAACGGAAAGGTCATATCCCCGGCGCGATCAATCTGCCGCGCACAAATCTGGTAAACACCGATGGCACGATGCTTGCGCCAGAAGCGTTACGCCAGCAGTTTGAGGCGGTTGGGATTGATGCCGCTGCGAAGGAAGTGATTACCTACTGCAATGGTGGGGTTTCAGCCAGTTATGGGTTAATGGCGCTGCGTGCCGCCGGATTTACGAACAACGCCGTCTATGATGGAAGCTGGAAAGACTGGGGCAACGACGAGACAAAGCCAATTGAAAGCCCTTAAGCTTGTATAAAATGCTGGGGACTCCTGCTTTGCCTCGCTCCCTAATGTGGGATAGAATCTACCTCTGGTCGTTGTAAATATCTTTAGAGGAGAATTACCATGCAATTTAAACGACTTCTTTGCGTACTGATGGTCGCAGTTTTTCTGCTGCCCATTGGCGCATCTCTGGCGCAAGACGCGATGGCTCAACCGCTGGTCGGCGCGTGGGACACCTGTGCCGCACCCGCCAATCTGCCGGAAACCGTCACCGTTGGCGCAGTTTTTGCTCTGACAGGAAGCGCAGCGGTTTATGGCACTTCGCAGCAGCAGGCCGTTCAACTGGCGGTTGACGAAATCAATGCCTCACATTATCTGGGTGATAAGACGACACTGGTCGTTTCATTCGAAGATTCGGCTGGCGATAAAGACCAGGCCGTTACGGCCATGACCAAACTGGTACAGGAAGACCAGGTTACGACAGTCATTGGGCCGACGCTTTCATCGGAAGCCTTTGCGGCTGACCCAATCGCTCAGGAAGGCAGTATACCGGTTCTGGCTGTGAGTAACACCGCTGCCGGTATCACCGAGATGGGCGATTATGTATTCCGTGACAGCCTGCCAGAAGCAGCCGTTATCCCCGGCACGATTAAGCAGGCTGTGGACGCACTTGGTCTGAAGAAAGTTGGGCTGCTATATGGCAACGATGATAACTTCACCAAGAGCGGTTACGATGTTTTCAAGCAGGCGTTGGCTGACAATAATGTCGAAATCACCGATGAAGAAACATTTGCCAAGGGTGATGTAGACTTCAACGCGCAGTTGACGAATGTCATCAACACCAATCCAGATGCGATTGTTGCCTCGGCTCTGGCGGCGGAAGCCACCCAGATTATCATCCAGGCACGCGCTCTGGGTTATACCGGACACATCATCGGCGGCAACGGCTTCAATTCCCCGGCTGTTCTCAAGGACAGCGGCGCGGATGCCGAAGGCTTAATCGTCGGTGGTGCGTGGAACTATGGCAATCCGAATCCATCGGAAAGCAGCGTCGCCTTCGTCAAGATGTACGAAGACAAGTACAGCAGTTCGCCCGACCAGTTCGCCGCCCAGGCGTATACGGGTGCATGGCTGGTCGCAACCGCCATCCGCTGCGCCGACTCAGTTGACCATGCGGCGGTACGCGATGCGCTGGCAGCAATCAAGGATTTCAACAGCCCATTGGGTGTGTTCAGCTTTGATGAAAATCGCAATCCAGTGCATGACCCCATCGCTCAGGTCGTCGTCAATGGTAAATTCACTCCGCTGGCGTTAGCAATGGAAGCGACACCGGAAGCAACGCCCAGTTCGTAAGCAAAGATAATCAGGTGGGGCGGTTCACAAAACCGCCCCATTCATAAAGTAGATTGTTCTTACAAGATGAATATTACGCAGCAAATCGTCAATGCCATCTGGTTGGGTGGAGTCTACAGCCTGTTCGCGCTGGGTTACGCGCTGATATTCAGCGTATTGGGCGTTCTCAATCTGGCACACAGCGCTGTATTTATGTGGGGCGCGTTTATCGGCCTGACGGTTGTCCTGAAAGCCGCGCTGCCCGTATGGATTGCCCTGCCTGTGGCGATGATCGCGGCGGGTGGAATCAGCCTGCTCTTGGAGGCTGTGGCTTTCGCGCCGCTGCGCCGCCGGAATGCCCCGCGCATCTCGCAGCTTATCAGCAGTATTGGCGCTTCGATTTTGCTGGTCAATGTCGCACAGCTTATCTTCGGGACATCGCCACAGCGTTTCCCCAAAGGCAGCATTCCAACTGATGCGCTGGAAGGTTTACCCTTCCGGGTGACACCGATTCAAATCGTGATCCTCGTCGTTTCACTGATATTGATGGCGCTGCTGCAATATCTGGTGATGCGAACGCGCGTGGGGCAGGCGATGCGTGCGGTGGCGTTTAATGAGCGGGTTGCCAGTTTATTGGGGGTTAATTCGGCGCAGATATTCCAGATTACCTTTTTTCTGGCTGGGGCATTGGCCGGAGCAGCAGGTGTGCTGTATGGATTAGCCTATAATTCGATGACCCCGTTTATGGGTGATGCCGTTTCCCTCAAAGGGCTGACCGTTATTGTGCTGGGCGGGTTGGGCAATATACAAGGCGCGGTAGTGGGTGGATTTGTGGTGGCAGCGCTGGAAACCTTCAGCATCGCCGCCGGGGGAAGCAATTACCGTGATGCGATTGTATTTGCCCTGCTGTTCCTGATACTGCTGTTCCGTCCGCAAGGATTGGTGGGGCAAAAGACTCAGGATCGAGCGTGAAGATAGCGGTTAGCTTTTAGCAGTTAGCGGTTAGCCAAGAGGGGAAAATGCGATGAAGAATTTTAAAGAATTAGTTGTATGGAAGAAGGCTAACGGCTAAACGCTTATTATGGATATTCTTCGCAGTATCGGCATCACTGAACCTGTCCTCCAATTTATGCTGATTAACGCCATCCTCGGTCTGAGTGTTTACCTCACGCTGTACACGGGCATGTTTTCGCTGGCGAACGCCGGATTTATGGCGATTGGCGCGTATGTGGGCGTGATTTGTACGCAGAGCTTACATCTGCCGCTGGGAGTGGGCTTAATCATCGGCATGGTGATAGCAGGCGTTATCGCGCTGCCGATTGGACTGCCTGTGCTGCGCCTGAGGGATATTTATCTGGCGATTGCGACTATCGGATTCGGTGAAGTTGTTCGCATCCTGATTCTCAATTTTGACACGATGGCGAGTTCGATTACCGGACAGACCGTAACCCTCACTCAAGGGGCGCTGGGTATCAGCGGGATTCCCAAGATCACCGAAACATGGCATCTGATCATCTTTCTCATCATCAGCGCTTACTGTATCGCGCGGCTGCATCGTTCGCGTTTCGGACGGGCGATGTCGGCTATACGACAGGATGAACAGGCCGCCGCGAATATGGGCATCGACGTGGTGTATACCAAAAATGTGGTGTTTATTCTGAGCGCGGTGCTGGCAGCAGCGGCGGGTGTCCTCAAGGCGCACCTGACACGCACGATTGACCCCGGTGATTACGATTTTGGGCAGGCGGTGGAAATTCTCACCTTCGCAGTTCTGGGAGGCACAACCACATTTATTGGGCCGATTGTAGGCGGATTCGTGCTGACTGCCCTGCCGGAAGTGCTGCGCAGTCTGAAGGATTACCGCACGATTGTGAACGGCGTGATATTGCTGCTGGTGATTATTTATCTACCCGGTGGATTGGCTGACCCCAAAATCTGGTCAGGATTGTGGCGGCGGGTGCGTGGCAGGCCACCGACTCCGGCGAAAGCCGACAGCGGGTGATGCAATATGACGAACAGCACAACTATGCTTGAACTTAAGGATGTTTCGCGCTTATTTGGCGGCTTACAGGCACTCAGCGATGTGAATATCATTGTGCCAGCGAACCGCGTCGTCGGGTTGATTGGCCCCAATGGCGCAGGCAAAACTACGCTCATCAATAACATCAGCGGACTCGA
>JBGAGR010000351.1:0-6978 GCA_044226645.1 Aggregatilineales bacterium | reverse complement strand
TACCGCGCCAGCAATGTACAATCGTTCGAGGGGACAGGTCTGGGATTGGCGATTGTGAAGGAAAGCGCTGAAGCACACGGCGGCAGCATCACCTGCGAAAGCACGCCGGGTCAGGGAACACTCTTTACTGTGCGGCTGCCGATGCGGTGAAAAGTTAGAAGACTGTAATTATTCAAATCCTCCTTTACTCCGTTTCGATCTTTTTCGTTTGAACTCAACGCTATTGGATGCCAATCGTTATTATTCTTAAGAATAGGGGCAAAGTCCTGCCCAAATCAAACTTTTAGAAGGCTTTATAATGCCTGGTATTTCATTCCTCCGTTCAGTAATTCATTATCCCTCCCTTCTACCGGGGCAACGGATTTTATTGGATCGATCCCCTCTTAAACTCGGTTTACGCGGAAAAACGGTTGGCGTAACAGCGGTGATGTTTGTTGTCCTGGTTGGGATATTGTATGTCACCGAGCATCTGGTGCTGATGAATGGTTTTACGCAGATTGAAGAGCATGAAACCAGTGAGCATGTCCGTAATATTCGCAATATCCTCGCGGCAGAGGCCGATAGTCTGGTGGCTACAGCATCCGACTGGTCAAATTGGGATGATACCTATCAGTTCGTGCAGACGGGCGCTGCTGAATATGTTCAAGCGAATCTGGGGGATGGCGTATTCAAAAACCTCGAATTGAATGTGATGGTATTTACCAATGCAGCCCGACAGATTGTTTATGCCAAAGCTTTTGATCTTCAGCAGGCTGCTGAAATTCCTGTTCCTTATGCTTTAATCGATGCCTTATCGCCCGATGGGAAGCTGCTGTCCGCTGATGTTCAGGGCAAGCCGATGAGCGGGATTGTGGCGTTACCCGATGGCCCGCTGATGTTTGCTGCCGAACCCATCCTGACGAGTTTACAGGAAGGCCCTGCCCAGGGGGTATTGTTTTTGGGACGCTATCTGGGCAGCAAGAAAATACAGGAAATTTCTCAGGTCATTTCTTTTCCTCTTGAGCTTTACCCGGTTTCTCATCTCGGCATACCTGCGGATGTTCAAGCCGCCAATGAGCATCTGTTAGCCGGGGGAGACACGTATGTCAATGCGCTGGATAGCTACACCATTGCTGGCTATGCGTTCCTCAATGATATCTATGGTCAGCCGGCTTTTACGCTGCGAACAGAAATGGCACGCACTATTTTTGAACAGGGACAAGCCAGCACAGCCTCAGTGGCGGTGGCGCTGCTCATCTCTGGAATTTTATGCAGTATTATGCGTTCCTCAATGATATCTATGGTCAGCCGGCTTTTACGCTGCGAACAGAAATGGCACGCACTATTTTTGAACAGGGACAAGCCAGCACAGCCTCAGTGGCGGTGGCGCTGCTCATCTCTGGAATTTTATGCAGTATTGTGATGGTGTGGCTGCTCGAAAAAACGCTGCTGGTGCGTCTGGTTCACCTGAGTGATGGTTTAGCAGCAGTGAGAAAATATCAGACCCCTTCGCTGCGTGTTCCGGTTGAAGGAAGCGATGAGATAAGCCTTCTGGCGCGCAATCTGAATGAAACGCTGGAAACACTGGAACAATCGCGGGCGGCGCTTTATACCAAACAGGAACTTTTGCATTCAGTGCTTACGAATGCGCCTGTGATTATCTTTGCACTTGATCTGAATGGCAGAGTGACACTCCTGGAAGGGAATGGCTTGAAACGACTGGGGATTCATTCTGAGGAAATTATCGGGCAGTCCATATATGCTGCCGATTCGCCTTTGGCGATGCTGGCGGGGCATGTTCAACCCGGTTCGCACGAAACGATTGGGGCAACGGTGCTGCTGCGCGATACGACCTTTGATGTTCGCTATACCTCGCTGCGGAATCGAGCAGGTGTTTTGCAAGGGGTGGTTGTCATCGCTACCGATATCAGTGAGCATAAACGGGCGGAAGCGCAGCACCTTGAGGCGGAACGTACCCGTTTGGAGCTGGAGAAAGAACGGGAACTGCTCCAGGCCAACGAACGTTTCATTTCCATGACCTCCCATGAATTTCGCACCCCGATTACGGTCATTTTATCGGCAAAAGAGTCGCTGCAAGCGTATTATGACAGGATGACTCCGCAGCGGCGAAATGAACACTTCGACCATATCGAAGAGCAGTCCCGCCGGATATTGAGCCTATTGGATGATCTTCTGACCTTAAGCAAGACCCAGAATCCCAAAAGCGGTTTTATGCCCCGGCGCAAGGATTTTCCCGTTTTGTGTCAGCACTTATTTGAAGAAGTCCGCTTGACCGATCATGGGCAGCACTGCTTCGTTTTCACATCCAGCAAGGCTTCTTTTCAAATGGATACGGATGAAGATCTGGTGCGCCATATCGTGGTCAATCTGCTGTCGAATGCGATGAAATATTCACCTCAGGGCACTGAAGTGCGTTTAGAGGTGCTGCGTGATGATGCGGATGCTGTCATTCGGGTAAGTGATCGGGGAATTGGGATTCCGGAGGCCGACCAGCAGCATTTATTTCAAGCGTTCTACCGCGCCAGTAACACCAAAGGCTACAAAGGAACGGGCTTAGGGCTGGCGATTGTGAAGGAAAGTGTTGAAGCACATGGTGGCAGCATCACCTGTGAGAGTGCGGCGGGTCAGGGAACGCGCTTTACTGTGCGGCTGCCGCTCAGGGCAAATCAAATCATCGAAAGGGTGGAGTGAGCCTGATGAGGTGGGGCGCACAGATGACCTGTGCGCCCTTTTTTATGTCGAGGTGCCTAATAGTGCGGCGTGGGCGGGGGTGTCCCTCCAACAGTTGTCGGGATAGGTGTCGGGGGTGGTGTTCCGCCTACGGTTGTCGGAATGAGGCTCGGTGTGATGGGAGGCTGTGTTGGAGTCGGGGGCGGTGTACCTCCTCCGACTGAACAATAGCTGCTGGTAATCGTGGCGGGCTTGATATAGCGGATGCCATTCCATTCCCCTGCCGCGATCACCAACAATGTTCCATTCGGCACATGAGCGGGTGAAAGATCGAGTACCGCGTGGTAATCCGCGCCAACGCGGGTACGGGTACGGACGACCTTCTGGGCGATAATGTTGGATAGGTTTGAAGCCAGCGCGACCTGTACTTTGACAAAAGGCGCGACTACTTCTGTTTTCCCATCCACTATAACCTGACTGCATGAGACATACAGTCTGTCGATGGTAGCGGCATCCGCAGGCGATGTGCGTATGAACAACACACCCACCACCAGCAGCGCTGCTATCCCCAAAAGAACGACCCCAATACGTGAAAAACGTGCCATACAAACTCCTCTTCAACCTACATTGACGAAGTTTGCTGCCCATATGTAATTTACCTCGTCAGATTGGTATTGGTTGAGGGGCGTAGAGCAAGCGTAGCGGAGTAGTGGGCGAACCTCTGTGCTGTTCCCCTCATCAGGCCGTTTCGCCAGGATTCGAGACGCAGCGGCCTGTTATTTCCGCGTCATCTTCCCGTAGGGCAAGCGTTGGGTAAAACCTGTTAGGGGGTGTGTAATAATGAGTTTGTATCAACCCAATGAAGGGAAATTTCGTTATGTCTCAGACGAGAACGCTATGGCGCTTTATCATAGCTGGAATGGTTTTATATCTTTCGGCCTGCACGCTGAGTACGACCCCCAAACAGCCAACCGCAGCACCCACTCAACAGATCATTATTTTCCCGACTAATCAACCTCCGGCGACGAATACGCCGCAGCCAAGTCTCACGCCGCTGCCGCTCAATACTGCGGCTCCAGCGCGCCCGACAGCGACTCCTGTTTATATTGTGTCGCGGCTGGTTCCGGGGCCAGTCTGCTCGATTTCACCCACCGTTGCTGGCGCGAATGTCCGCAGTGGGCCGGGGACGAATTTCCCGATTATCGGTGTTGTGCCTGCGGCTAACTGGGTGAGCGCGACCCGCATTGATTCGAATGGCTGGTATCAGATCACGTCTCCCGGTACGCCGGTTGAAGGCGGATGGATGTCGAATACGGTGGTGGCTTTGCAGCAGCCGTGTGTCTGTGGGCCGAATAACTGCGTCACGGTCACAACGCCCTATCCGACTTTTACGCCGCAGCCCATTGCAACGGCAACCTTCGAACCGACAATCTGTTATCTGACCCTGCTTAACCTGGGTGACAGCGTGCCTGCTTATACACAGCCGACGACGGACAACAGTCCTGAACTCATCATCCAGACGGCACAGCGCTTTCAGGTGGTGGGGCGGACGAATGACGGATGGTATGGCGTGATTCGCGGGAATGGGCAAGCGGCCTACATCGGCATTTACACGCTGATCTGGATTCGCAGCGATGCCAAGATTTCACTGACAGGCGCGCCCTGTGGACAACTGAAAGTAATTGACCTGTCGTATCCAGCTCCAACGGGGTGTACGCTCACGCCGAAGGACGCATCGAGCATTCCGGTCTACAACCAGTATGACTTCTCAATTGCAGCTTCCGGTGTCCTGAACGCGCCTGTTACAGCGAACGTGGTCGGTAAATCCCCTGCTGGCGCGGGGGGTGTGGCGGATGGCTGGTATGCCATTGAGCCAACCGTCGTACAGGCCGGGAATGTCGGCAAATATCGCCTGAAGTGGGTTCCGCTTGACCGACTTGCAGAGATTGGTGGTGATTGTACGACTGTGCCAACGCTTAGTCTGGAGCCGTAAGTCAAACGACCCCTCCCTAACCCTCCCCGTAAACGAGGAGGGAAT
The DNA here is from genome assembly GCA_044226645.1 of Aggregatilineales bacterium. Classification (GTDB taxonomy): domain Bacteria; phylum Chloroflexota; class Anaerolineae; order Aggregatilineales; family Phototrophicaceae; genus CFX2. The sequence goes on along the minus strand of JBGAGR010000351.1, from coordinate 2,270 downwards.
ATGGCTGACCCATCATATTCCTCCCCTGCTTGCGGGGGAGGTCAGGTGGGGGTAAGCAATACCTATGCTAATTTCTATTTCTGGGCGGCGATCATGCTATTGGCGACAGCGATGTAAGCGGCTTTGTCGAGGCCGCACTGCCCAGAGTTGGTGTGGTCTTCTCCGCCAATGTAGCCCGATGTCATCATCTGATAGCTGATTCCATCAGCATACCAGACTAACTGCTGGAAGAAGCTGGTGTTATCCCAGATGGTATCGCGTGGGACAGATGTTCCCGGTGCGATATTATTGTCTGAGAGATCAACATCCCCGGTAGGAAGCCATGCGCCGCGCACGTACTGACCGATGACCGCGCCAACGGGAATATTTTCGATAACTGCACTTGCGCCGACAGTCTGGGAAATAGCCTGAACACTTGCCTCTGAAGTGAGCCTTTCGGTGATGATGAATGCCCAGGGACGGCTGCTACAGGCATAGCTTAACTCGACGTATTGAGCATCGGGCGAAACCAGCGCACCATCAAAATGATAGTTTGCCGGAATATGGGTAGGCAGCATGACGGTAAAACTCGCCGCCGCGACAGCTTCCTGTTCAGTGAGCGGTGTGTAATCCGGTTCCGGGCCGGGTGTGGGCGGGTCGTAGTAAAGCTGTGCTGTGCCCTGATCGGATGTACTGTGGGTGAAAAAGTTGATGATTTCCTGTGCGACCACTACGCCAGTAATCAGCAAAATCAGCAGCGCAGCAGCGATGGCTATTCTTCGAAAATTCGTCATGGGTCTTACTCCTTTACGTTCATTTCGTCTGGAAAACGACGCTTTCCAGTCTCTATGACGCACAGGCGGCTGCGGCGATACGCTTTCCTGCTGGCGCATCTGCCGCGCATTAGCCAGAAAGGCGGCACGGATCGTCGATTGATTTGGGGAGGGCGGCGTTTGGTCGCTGATGGTCTTCAAAGCCTCATCAAGGGGATTATTCATGTGTGATTTCCTTCTGGAAAATATTCTGTCAGTTCACGGCGCAGGGCGGCTAAGGCACGATGCTGTAAGGCTTTGACCGCACCGACGGTTATTTCCATAATCGCGGCGATTTCGTCCGGACTCATGTCTGCCAGATAACGCAGGATGATGACATCGCGATAACGGACGGTCAGACGGAGCAGCGCCGCCTGTACCTGGGCAGTCAGCACTCGATGTTCGGAGAGTTCTTCGATATTGAGGCTGTCGATCAGGAGACAGGGATCAAGCGGTTGGTGATTGCGGCGCTGCTGGCGGCGAAATTCATCGACTATGAGGTTAGCGGCGACACGATAGAGCCATGCTTTGAGATACTGCTGCGGGCCATTCCCGGCATGGAACTGCTGCAAAAGGCGCTGGAAAACTTTTGCTGCCAAATCTTCCGCCGTTTCGATATGCCCGACATGGTGGTACATGTAGCGATAGATGAGCGGATAGTAGTGGTCAAAGATAACCGCGAGCGCTTCTTCCTCTAAATTTCGTGCCCGTCGCAGTAAATCCGGTTCATTTTCCAATATGCGATGTCCATTTCTGTATAAAATCCCTATCTATGAGACGCATGAACATCCGATTCGATACGCTCATGGTTTTTTGTGCCAATAGCGGCGGAACTTCTGCTACAATCACTTTAGTGATAACACACATTCAGTCATGCATCTGGACTGGGAAGTTGAAATTGAACATGAAACATTCGGTATATGGGATTCTATTGTTAGCTGTTCTGGCTGTGGCCGCTGGATGCCGCCCGGAAGCGCTGCCGCCGCAGGCTGTCGCGACTACGCGCGATGCCAGTTTGAATGTCAATACGGCCTTTCAATCCGGCGAACCGACAGCCGTTCCGCAGTCGATCATTGATGCGGCGGATGCGGAATACACCCTGCTGACCAATATTTACGAACGGGTCGCACCTTCCGTGGTGAATATTGAGGTAGTGATTGGCGTGAATTCGGTTAACGCCAGTGTGGGTGATGTGGCGCGTGCTTCCGGTTTCGTCTATGACCTGAACGGCTATATTGTGACCAATGCCCATGTGGCGAATGATACCTCGCGCGTATCGGTGACATTCGAAGATGGTTATGTCAGCGATGCGAAAGTGATCGGCGTGGATGTCTATAGCGATATTGCGGTGATTAAGGTCGATGTAGATGCATCCGAACTGCATCCAGTAACCTTCTCGCAGCCGAACAGCGTCAAAGTGGGTGAACGCGCCATCGCGATTGGCAATCCGTTCGGGCTGGCAAGCTCGATGACCGTCGG
>JBGAGR010000010.1:0-63018 GCA_044226645.1 Aggregatilineales bacterium | reverse complement strand
TGGTACAAAATCTGGATAGATCGTGAAGGCATTCAGGGTGGTCTCGAATGGGAACAGCAAATTGAGAAAGCGCTCAAGGATTGTACGGTTTTCGTGGTCATCGTATCGCCGGAATCCAATGAGTCGGATTGGGTTGCTCGCGAAACCATCCTCGCTGAAAAACTAAAGAAGTACCGTGTTCCGATTCTGATCGATGGTGAATTGCCCTTCCGTCTGCTGAATCTGCATTATGTCGATTTTCAAGGCAACTACGAAGGTGGCCTGAAAGACCTGCTGGAAGCCATCAAGAGTTTGATTAGCCCGGAAGAACAGCTAAAAGATGAAGCTAACCGCCTGATTGGTGCAGGAATACGTGCATATCTGGATGACAAACGCGATGATGCCAACGGCCTGATTGGTCAAGCCATCACGCTAGATGAACACATAGCGCCGTCGGTACAACTTTTCTGGTCACAACTCCTGCAACAGCAAAGAACGAATCTGGCACAGAAACTCATGCCGCAAATCCGCATCGTCGAACGGACGAAAGAGGTTCCTCGTGCTGAAGAGAACGATCCGATATATTGGCAGTGGAATGTTGAGCTTGCTGCACCCGATGAAGCCCTCGACCAGATTGATTATGTCCAATACACACTGCACAAAACGTTCATCGAACCCATCCAAATTGTTCGTGCGCGAAACACCCGTTTCCGTCTCTCCAGACAAGGATGGGGAACCTTTTTCATTCCGATTGAAATTCACTTCAAAGATGGCACAATTGGTCACACAGAATATGAACTGACTTTCAAAACTTCCTGACCTTTTGACCTTTCTCAACCCCACTTTTTCCGCTATAATATCCAATCCCTACCGAACTGACGTTCTGTGAAAGTGAGTGAGATATGCCCTCCTTCCAGCTAGTCTCCGAGTATAAACCCACAGGCGACCAGCCGACTGCCATAAAAGGATTGGTCGAAGGTCTCAACGACGGTATAAAACATCAGACATTATTAGGTGCAACAGGGACGGGAAAAACCTACTCCATTGGAAACGTGGTTCAGGAAGTCCAGAAACCGACCCTCGTCCTCGCTCACAACAAGACACTCGCCGCGCAGTTGTATGCTGAGTTCAAGGAATTCTTCCCCAAGAACGCGGTGGAATACTTTGTCAGCTACTACGATTATTATCAGCCGGAAGCCTATGTCCCGCGTCTCGATTTGCACATCGATAAAGAAACCGAAATCAATGAGCAGATTGACCGTCTGCGCCTCGCCGCAACTGCCGCCATTTTCTCACGGCGTGATGTACTGATTGTCGCTTCGGTATCGTGCATCTACGGTATCGGCAGCCCACAAGCCTGGGGACGCTCGATCCTGGAACTCTCGGTTGGGCAGACCATCCGACGGGATACGATCCTGCGCAAGCTGGTGCAGATTCAATACAGCCGCAACGATCTTGATCTGCATCGCGGTACGTTCCGGGCGAGAGGTGATACCCTCGAAATCGTCCCAGCCTATGCTGAAACGGCTTATCGCATCCTACTCTTTGGCGATGAAATCGAGCGCATGACCGAGTTTGACCCGCTAACGGGTGAGATATTGGAAGATCACAAGCAGATTAAGATTTTCCCTGCCAAGCAGTTCGTGGCGGATGAAGATAAAACCAAGCAGGCGCTTCACGATATTGAAATCGAACTGGAAGAAACGATTATGAACTTCAAGCGAGAGGGCAAATTGGTCGAAGCCCAGCGCATCGAGCAGCGCACCCGCTATGATCTGGAAATGATCCGCGAAGTCGGCTTCACCTCCGGCATCGAAAATTATTCACGCCATCTCGACCAACGTGCACCGGGAAGTCCTCCGTACACACTAATCGATTACTTCCCGGATGATTACCTGCTGGTGATCGATGAAAGTCATATGACCATCCCACAAATACGCGGCATGTTCAAGGGCGACCAGATGCGTAAAGTCAACCTGATCGACTATGGTTTCCGACTCCCAAGTGCATTGGATAATCGTCCACTCAACTTCGATGAGTTCCAGACCCGCATGGGACAAACCATCTACACCTCGGCCACACCGGGGCCATACGAGCGCGAGATCAGCCAGAAAGTCGTCCAGCAGATTATCCGCCCCACTGGCATCCTTGATCCGGAAGTCAGTGTACGTCCTATCGAAGGTCAAATCGACGATCTGCTGCAAGAGATCGCTCAACGGGTGAAGAATGGGCAGCGGGCGCTCGTCACGACCCTCACCCAGCGTATGGCGGAAGAGCTGTCCGGTTACATCAACGAGATGGGTATCCGCGCACATTATCTCCATGCTGAAATCGAGACGATTGAGCGTATCGAAATCCTGCGCGATCTGCGACTCGGTGTCTATGATGTGCTGGTGGGGATTAACCTGCTGCGAGAAGGGATTGACCTGCCAGAAGTATCGCTCGTCGCGATTCTGGACGCGGATAAAGAAGGCTTCCTCCGTTCCGAACAAGCGCTCATCCAGAACATCGGACGCGCCGCGCGGCATGTCGAGGGTAAAGTCATCCTGTATGCCAATGTCATGACCGACTCAATGAAACGCGCGATTGAGGAGACCAACCGCCGCCGCGCTATCCAGCAGAAGCACAATGAAGAACGCGGTATCACACCGACTTCGATTGTCAAATCGGTGCGCGACCTGACCGAGCGTGTCAAGGCGATGGTGGCAGAAGAAGATCAGGTCAAGATTGAGGGTGCAGTTGACCTGCGAACCCTGCCGAAGGATGAACTGAACAAGATGATTAAGGAACTGGAAAAAGAGATGAAGGCAGCAGCACAGGGTCTCGAATTCGAGAAGGCCGCTGTCCTGCGTGACCAGATCAGCGAACTACGCGGCGCGATGATTGACAAGGAAGTCGAGAGCAATCTCCTCTTGAACTAAGCTGTTCGCGTGGAGGGCGGGGCTAAGTCCTCGCCCTCAACCAATTGAATGGCGGAGCAGTCCTCTACGATAAGCAAATCTCAGCAATGCAGGGGCAAAAACATCAGCAAAAAAATAAGCTATGCCCGTTGTTCGCATCTTAGGCTGAGACGCATCGGATGAAGAGATTTTCTCCGGAAGTTCAACTTCTGCCAGGGTAAAGCCATCACCTTGCTCGGTGACACGTCCAACAACCATTCCTGACGAATTGATAATCTGGGTATGCTGACCGTAACCAGCTTCCAGTTGAACGTTATTCGCTTTCAGAATATAGCCCCACTTGGAAGGTCGCCCCAGCAGCAATCCCATGACTGATATGAACTGAAGCGGCATGGGCGAACGGAATTTGCCTGCCCCTGCTGCATGTACAACCGGAACTTTGAGCCACGCAGCCTGATCCTGAATATCCTGATCGGCAAAGTGACTGGAACTGATCCAATTGGGAATCCGCGCTCCATCTGCAAAAACCAATTCGGCTTCATTGACTTTCGGTGGGCAGCTTGGAATCAGGACAGCATCCACTTTGCCTGCATACTGCTGCCAGAGATTAGAATGCGCAGAATCCCAGCAGATCATCATGCCGAATTTGCCGAGGTCAGTATCCGCAATGGTAATCTGATTCCCTTCACGGAAATAAGCGCGTTCCCAGTTAAACGGGTAACGCTTGTCGTAACGCCACATACGACCATCGGGGGCGAAAAGCAGCGCACTGTTGTAAATCTCATTCCTCTCACGCAGCATCACTGTCCCGATAAGGTGAATCTTGTGCTGCTGAGCCTGAGCTTTCATCCATGTCACCGTCTGACCATCAAGCGGTTCGGACGCGCTGTAATTACTGTCAACATAGGCATAGCCCGTATTGAACAGCTCCGGGAGAACAACCAGTTCAGCACCTGATTCAACCGCCGCAGCGACTAAATCTGCCGCACGGGCAAGGCGGTCAACCGTTGGTGCTGGCGCAGCATCCATCTGGACTGCCGCAATTTTCAGTTTGCGTGACATCGAGACATCTCCCCCGGTAGACTTTAGTCCTCTGTCGTTTCTGGACTGCCACCACGCATTCCCGGCGGAATCATCGTCCCCATTGCCTGTGTCGGAATACCACGCGGATGTTCAGGGGCAGTTGGCGCGGGTGCATCCTCTGGAATACGAAAGTTTTCTAACCGCCCCACGCTGCCTAACAGACGGGCTGCTGCTATCGCACTCACCCCCTCAGATATATCGACCCGACGCAGACTCTTAACTGCTTCCGGGATCGTAACAGGCACTCGCACCAGCATCGGCACAACCGGCTTACCTAACTTAACCGCCTGCGCGAATTCCCATTGACACCACTCCGTCACGACTGAATCCGGCGAAAGCGCATACAACACTCCATCGCTGCTCGTGATGGCTTCCGATACAATGGCTTCCCACTCCTGACCGGGAAGGAGTTTTTCCAGCCAGAGTTCGTGTCCCCCTTCATGCAGCAGCGCCGCCACGTGCTCAACTTCGGTCTTGTCCGAATGGGAGTAAATTATAAAGAGGCGCATAAATCCCTCCGAATTTGCTTTCAGGCACAAGTATTATCATCAAATACCAGTATAGCCTGAATCGTGGATAGACACTTGCCACCTTGTTTTGGACTACAATGAGAGTTAAACGAGCAGAAAGGTCAGATCATGTCCGAAACAAGGACTATTGAGTTACAAAGCGTTTTATCCGCGGAAGTTTACGAGCGTTTACTCATAGAAGCCGAGCGCCAAAACACGCCTTTAACGGTACTCGTCCGGGAAGCTGTTGAAGCATATCTTGATGATTTAGACGAAAGCACCGAGGATATGCCCGACGAAAACATCGAAGTCGATTTCCGGCAGGCGTGACACGATGCCAGAACTGCAGCCCTGCCAGAGAGGCGTTGGAAGAAACATGCCATTGGAAACAGAGGGTTAGGTTACGTACAAAAGAAGGATGGTGGAGCAGCAATTTCGCCCCACCTAATCGTGAGAACAGCTTCTTAAACCACAAACTCGCCGTTCTTATAAAACAAATCGCCATCAACATGAATGGTGCTGTCGTTGCGCATGTCGCAGATCATGTCCCAATGTACAGCACTGCGGTTCTTACTCCCGGTTTCAGGGTATCCCATGCCAACCGCCATATGCATCGTCCCGCCGATTTTCTCATCAAACAGAATGTTGCCGGTAAAGCGGTTAATGCCGAAATTTGTCCCAATGGCAAATTCGCCCAGATAACGTGAGCCTTCGTCAGTATTAAGCTGCGCTTGCAGCAGATCATCATTGGATTCAGCAGTGGCGGAAACCACCTTACCGTTCTCAAATTTGAGTTCAATGCCTGAGACCGCGCGTCCTGCTACGATGCTGGGATAACTGAAGCGTACCCAGCCGTTCACCGAATCCTCAACCGGGCCGGTGAAAATCTCGCCGCTGGGCATATTCTTGTGACCATCGCTGTTGATGAAAGTGCGTTCTTCAATCGAAAGCTGCAAATCGGCATTCGGCCCCTGCACTTTGACGTGCTTTTTGCCCTTCAGCCAATCCACTTTTTTCTGCTGAGTCGCGCCTAATTCCCGCCATTTCGCCACAGGGTCATCGAAATTGAGGAACATTGAGCCGTAGATGAATTCCTCGTATTCCTCAAGACTCATATTGGCTTCCTGAGCGCTGGCCTCGGTCGGATACCAGGTGCCGACCCATTCAAATTCGAGCCGCGCGGTACGATTCAGCCGTGTATCCAACCAGTGACGACGGGCAGCAGCTACTTTTTGCGTCCGTTTCGCATCGATATTGGTCATCGCGCGGGTATTGCTGCTGGAACCGATGCGGATATAAGTATCAGCTTTTTCATAGTAAAGGGTCTGGCTGGGGTCAAGCCACGCGATCTGATCGTCATTGGCTTCACGCAGGAATGTCCGTGCCATCCATTCATCACTGAGCAATACCGTCGGGTTGCCACCGTATTTCAGCACTTCCTGATACACAGCGCGTAATGCGGGCAGTGTCACGACATCCCCCAGAATGCCTACCCACTGCCCCGGCTTCACATCACAACAGTAATCCACCAGCAGATTTGCCAGGCGTTCCAATCGAATATCAGTCATTTGTAGTCCTCGTCCTATCGACAAAAATTATCAGCCAAAATCATTCCAAATCCTGCTCTAATGCTCTCCCTCTGAGCCATGCCGCCGATAGAGTATCAGCGCGAAAGAAACCACCGCCACAGCAACTGCATAAAGCAGTGTTGTTACCGGGTCGTTTCGCTCCAGAAAGTATTTCAGGAACGACACAGCCCCGATTAGAATAATCATGTTGCTCAGGAGCGTTTTAAGTTCATCCAGCGTATGAATCGTCAGCCAATCTGGCAGTTTCAAGTCACCAATAAACAGTTCATACACGGAAACCGTGAAAATATACATCACCATGACCAGCAGGAAAATATCCATGAGCTGGACAAAGCTGCCCACTGTGCCTGACGGGCTTTTATAGTTGGTGAAAAGATTAATCACGAGATTGACAGTCTCATACAGTGCCCATATCAGCGCCATGACTGTTGATGCAAGTGACACGAACACAATCGCTAATATGAGATATTTTGCGTTTTCCAGTAAGGCTTTCATTGTTTTCTCCTGTGCTGAAAAGCGTTCGATTGGAACTAAATTAAATTCTGGACTTTCGAAAGTACCGCGATGAAATCAACCTCATTACCAATCACCGGGACATACTCGGCATACTGAATCACGTTGTTGGCATCCAGCACAAAAGCCGCCCGCTGGCAGATGCGCAAGTCGGTGACATGCACACCATACGCATCGGAAAACGACATGTCCTTGTGATCAGAAAGCGTAATCACACCATCCAGCCCTTCTGATCCGCACCAACGGCGCTGCGCATAGGGCAAATCGGCGCTCACGGTCAGAACAACCAGTTTGTCCCCAAAAGCTGATGCTTCCTCATTAAAGCGGCGGGTTTGAGCCGAGCAAACGCGCGTATCCAGCGACGGCACAACACTGACGATTTTGACTTTACCGTCATAGTCATGCAGGGTTTTGAATGACCAATCGTTGGCAGTGAGCTTAAAATCCGGGGCAGTCGCGCCAACAGGGAGCATTGGGCCAACTACCGGATGTTCATCTTTGCCAATTGCCATACCTGAGCGATTACTCATGTTATAATCCTTCTCGAAAAACTTAAACGATAATAGGCGATCAAGTGAAACCGAAACAGAGCCGCATGTAATATGGTGTTTAGATTTTTGCGGGCTGAAACATCCGGGATATTCCGCTGGACTATTTCACCAGAACCGCGTCATGAATTATAGCAGTGGTTCGCAAGCTGTCATCTGAATTGTATCGATCCACGAAAGGATGCCCGATGAATAACCGTCTTCGATTAGCCGTGATTGGACTGGGCGCACTGATTGTCGTTACTGTTTTGAGTTTCCCACTGTGGCGACCCTTATTCGTCAATGACGTGGTGGATGAGGCCTTCCCCGGTCTACCTGCTGACCAGCAGGCCGCCTTTGTCCAGCTTTCCGTCACGCAGCAGGCAGCTTTCCAAAATCTGGTGCCTACAGATGCCACCATGGCGGTTGCGATGGCGAAAGCCGCACTCAGTCCGGACATCCTGGTACCAACTGAAGAACAGGCCATGCCTACAATGACCGATCCTCAGGTTTTTGCTAAGGGAACATTCATCCAGATTGATGCCATTCACGGAGCCAGCGGTACTGCCACCATTTACCAACTGCCAGATAAAAGTCTGGTGCTGCGCTTTGAGGATTTCAAGGCCACCAATGGCCCCGATTTACATGTGATTTTAACGAAAAATGCTGCGCCGCTCACCCGTGAGGAAGTTGGCGAAGATTATGTCGAATTGGGTCAACTCAAAGGGAATGTCGGCAACCAGAATTATGCTGTCCCGGCGGAAGTCGATTTGACGATTTATAAAGCAGTCGTGATCTACTGTGAACCGTTCCATGTCGTATTCAGCAGCGCAGGTTCAACGCTGGAATAATCAGAAAAATAATCGCCACGATACAACAGAGCGAGGGGTAATGTGCTATAGGCCGCCGTATCGCCATACCCCGTCCACCATTGTGGCGATGATTTGCAGATTGAGGATTTCCGCAGGCGGAACGGTGTAAATATCGCGATCCAGAACTACCAAGTCAGCCAGATAACCGGGGGACAGCCTACCGAGACGATCTTCCATCCCGGCGGTATACGCTGCGCCAGTGGTATACCCGCGCAGCGCTTCATCCACCGTCAGCCGCAGATCGGGATACCAGCCATCTGCTCCCGGCGTGCCATCGGGACGCTGACGGGTCACAGCCGCATGAATCCCCTTCAGCGGGTCGAGTGGTTCAACCGGAGAATCCGAGCCGAACGCCACTACCGCACCCTGATCGATTTGCAACCGCGCGTTATATGCCCACTTGCTCCGTTCGCCCCAATACTTGTCGGAGGCCAGCATATCGGATGTCGCGTGTATCGGCTGCATCGAGGCGATCACTTTTAACTGCGCCAGCCGATGGGCATCTGTCGGATGAATAATCTGGACATGCTCAATGCGATGTCGGCGTGATTCGGGTTTTTCGCCCCGCCCTGCTTCCTCGCCCCGCACTGACTCATAAACATCCAACACATCATGCACAGCTCGATCCCCGATGGCGTGAATGGTCGAAGGCAGCCCAACCGCGCTGGCACGGCTGACCAATTCGTACATTTCTTCCTTATCAGTGGTGATGATGCCGTAGTTATCCGGTTCACCTTCATACGGTTCGATCATCGAAGCTGTGCGCGGCCCTAACGCACCATCAGCAAAAATCTTCAGATTGCCGATGCGAATCCAGTCATCGCCAAATCCCCAGCGAATCCCGCTGTCGATAGCCGCAGGCAGCCAGCGTTTATTAATGTTCTTGACTACACGAAGGCTCAATTCACCCCGTTCGCGCAGGATTTGCAGCGCCTTTAGACAGGATGGCTCATCAAAATCATGGAATCCGGTCAAGCCTGATGCCAGCGCCAACTGCTGTGCCACTTTCATTTCATCGGCAACCTGTTCGGGTGTTAGAACGGGCACATGCTTCGCCACCAGCGCCATCGCATCTTCCAGCAGAACGCCACTTGGCTGCCCTACTGCATCCCGCACAATCTGACCGCCTTCTGGATCAGAGGTTGTACTGGTCACACCACATAACCGCAGCGCCAGACTGTTCGCCCATCCGGCATGACCGCTTTTCGCCGTCAGATACACGGGATGATTTGGGGAAACCGCGTCCAAATCCGCCGCTGTCGGGAAGGCTTTATCCGGCCAGATCATCTGGAACCAGCCGTGTCCGGTAATCCATTGACCCTCCGGTGTTTTGGCGACTCGCTCCGCCACGCGCTGCACCGCGACGGATTTATCCGGCACTTCAAACACATTGACCTTGTGCAGAAAACGCGCTGTGAATTCCCAATGAATGTGGGCATCGGTCAGGCCGGGAATAACCGTTTTGCCATTCAGATTTTCACGGACGGTATCCGCACCTGCCAGCGCCAGCATATCATCATCCGAGCCGCAGGCAAAAATGCGCCCCGCCCGAATCGCCAACGCCGTCACACGCGGGAATCGCTCATCCAGCGTCACAATATGACCGTTGTAAAGAACGCGATCAATGAGTTTCATAAGGCTCATCCATGTATATAAAAAATACGACCCGGCTTTTACCGGGTCATTTCGAGAACCTGTTGAACTTCTTCAGCCGTCGGGGCGCTGTCCAGACCAGCTCGCGTCACGGATGTCGCGGCGAGTGAGGCGGCAACCCGTGTCGCTGCGGCAATATCATGTTTAAGCACATGCATCCCGCACAACAGACTGGCAGCAAACACATCCCCCGCCCCGGTTGGATGCACCAATTCGACCTGCGGCGTTGAATAGCTGCTTGGTTCACCCCAATGATAGTAGGTGCCACCCTTTTCCGCGCGGGTCACAAAAAGATGCTCGACTGCACCGGCAAATTCGGCTTCCAATTCCGGCGCTTCGGCAATATCTTCCTCGCTGAATACCACCACATTGATGTCTTTCAGCACATCGCGGTCAAACCAGCGTTTGAAATGCACCCGCCCATCCGCATCCCAGCGGCGCAGCCAGCCTTGCAGCGTCAGCAGCACCGTCGCATTCTTGAATCGATGGGCGATCTGCGGGTCAACCTCATCGGTCAGCGGCGCAAGATGCACCAGCGGAGATTTGAACCAATCTGCCGGAACATCACTGGTAGTGATTTTCGAAGCCACCGCCCGTAAATACTGCACCCGTCCTGATGGGGTGTAGATATTCTCGAATGTGCTGGTGGCCTCCGATGGAACGAGCGCCATTTCCGATGCGTAGGGTGTTAAATCCGCCAACAGCGGTTCATCCGGCGCGACACTCGTCAGAATGCCTGTGGTTAATCCAAAAGCGCGTACCGCACGCGCGGCATACGAAACCGTCCCCCCCAAAACCCGACCTTCAGGGGTCAGGTCTGCGGTGGCGTGTCCAATCAACAAATAATCAGGTGTCATCAGCGGCGCTACTTCGGAACGATGGTGACTTTACGGGCGCTGCCTTCACCCACACTCTTGGTGTGGACATCCGCGCGGCTGCGTAAAGTCATATGAATAATACGGCGTTCATAAGGCGGCATCGGCTCCAGCGCAACTGTGCGATTGGTGCGAATCGCCTGGTCAGCCATGCGCACCGCCAGATCACGCAGCATCCGTGAACGGCGCGACTTGTATCCAGCAGCATCGACTACGATGTTGGCACGATGTTGCAGCTCACGGCTGGCGATCAGGCGTGTGATGTATTGCAGCGCGTTGAGAGTCTCACCCCGGCGGCCTATCAAGGCGCTCACGTCGGAACCCGTAATGTCGAGCAGCCAGGGATTATTTTCACCCTCTTTGGGCGCACCTGCCCGCCGCACGACGATCACTGCACGCAGAATTTCCATCCGCTCTAGTAACTCACCCAGGACAACTTTGCCGATTTTGGCATCCTCGTCCAAATCTTTTTCATCCGCATACTCCTGCAAATCCTCCAGAAAGGTCGCGCCTTCATCTTCATCCGATTCAGCGTAAGACTCATTCACGGGCTTGGGAGCAGCCGGCGTAGGCGCAGCCTCCATTACGGGTGTAGGAGGCGCGGCGGCAGGAGCACGAAACATCTTCAGCCGCACTCGTGCCGGACGTGCGCCAAGGCCAAAGACACCCCGGCTCGGCTCTTCCAGCACTTCGACAATCACATCAGATGGGGATACCCCGCCGAGTTCAGCCAATCCCTTTGCGATGGCATCTTCAACAGTTTCGCCCGTCGTTTCAATGGAGCGTTCAGAACTCATGGCAAAATCCTTGTCCAGAAACAGCGGCTGTAACTGACCGCTACAATCAACCTTTTCGCGGTAAGCTGCCAGCCGATAATAAATCTATATCCATATTTATATCATCGAGGTAGAGACTCGCAATGCCCATCTCTACAGATGCGCCCCCATCCGGGTTGCAGTGGGGGCTTTTCACAAAACGTGTTAACGTGCTTTGGCTTTGGTCTTCTTCGGCCTGGGTGGACGTGGTGTACCGTCATCCACTTCTTCCGCTTTAGTGCCCATCAAGCCAACTGTGTCACCAGCATCCGGGACTTCAACGACCTTTTCCGGGATCATGGCTGCGGCTTCCTTCTCGGCGGCGCGTTTTTCCTTCAGGGTCATCGGCTTACCCGTCGATGATACCACCCGTGCGCCAGCCGCTGCGGGTTGGGCAGAGCTAAAGGGCAGCATGGTACGCCAGTTGAAATTACCCTGTCGGCTGTACTGGATAATACTGACGATATTGGAAACGATAAAGTAGATCGAAAGACCCACCGAGAACGACAGTGAGAAGAACCCCATCATGATCGGCATAATGGTCGTCATGGATTGGGTCATGGCCTGTGTCTGGTTGGGCTGTCCGTCATCATTACTGGCTGGCGCAGATGGGGTAATCATCTTCGACTGAAGATAGGATGTCACCAGTACCAGCAGCGGCAGCGCCAATGCAAACGCCGGGTTACTTGGCGGTGTTGGCGGCTGGGTCAAGTCCATTCCTAACCAGATATTGTTCAGTGGTACGAGATGATCGAGGCCAGACACCAGAAAACGCCCGGAAAGGTCAAGCAGTTGCAGCGGTGTCGCTGCCAGCGCGTGGTTAATCGCCTGATACAAACCAATCCAGATCGGGAACTGAATAATCAGGGGCAGACATCCACCTAGCGGGTTGATGCCCTTTTCCTTGTACAGACGCATTTGCTCCTGCGCCAGTTTTTCCCGGTCATTCTTGTATTTCTCTTGCAGCTTCTTCAGTTCAGGCTGAAGTTCCTGCATCGCCTTGGACGAACGCATCTGCTGTGCGTTCAGCGGCTGCATAATTACCCGTACCAGAATGGTGAACAGGATAATAGCCGCCGCCGGACTGTTGCCAAACACGCTGTACAACAGGGTGAGAACGGTGACAAACGGATTTAAAATCAAATCCCACATGGGTTACAACTCCTCATCGCCCGATACTTACTACGGGAATTTATAGTCCCAAACACGTGCACCGTTATCCAACGTGTAGGCTACAAGTACCTGAGTGGTTGATAACGTACTCACCACGACATAAGGTTCAGGTATATCGACATTATCGCCCGGTTCTATCAGAAGTATATCGGACAAAATAGGCGAGTCCAATTGACGTTTCAATGGTGAACCATCCGAGTCCTTGACCGGGGTTCCGTCCGCACGATTCAGCCAGTAAACATTCTGATCACGCGAGGCGACAATCATCACATCTCCCGCAATCAACGGTGTTGCCCGGATCGCACTTTGAGCCACTTTCTGTTTCCAGACCAATTGGAAGGTGTTGACATCCAAAGCATAAACGTTTCCGCCCAGATCGGCATCATACAAAATGCCATCCACAATTACAGGCGTACCCCATACCCAGTCATCGGCATCAAATTGATTGACAATCTGCCCATCCATCGAAATTTCGTAGATTTTACGGGCAAACGAACCAACAAACAGATGTCCATCGTGGTAAAGCGGGGTTGAAGTGACAGCACCGCCCAAATCAAGTGTCCATATGCCTTCGCCGGTATCGGCGTTCACCGCATAAAGGTTATGGTCAAGCGAGGAAAGGTAGAGGATATTGTCTATCAGCAGCGGTTTTGTCCATACACCATGTTCCGTCTTGAAAGTCCACTGCACATCATAGTTCTCACGATCCAGTGCGACAACGTCTTTGGCATTCAGCGCCACGAAAACATATTTGTCATTCGCAACCAGATCGGTTACAGCATGACCATTCAGACCGGGGATAGGTGTCCCCGCTGTATTATCGACACGCGCTGATGAAAGTTCGATACGGAACAAGTGCTGGTCATAAGCAATCGCCAGCAGATTTCCTGAATCGAGTGAAACAGGGTTGGAATAAAACTGCTTTCCACTGCCTGGTTTGACTTCCCAGAGCTTCTGATTACCATCGGCATCGGCAGGACGCGGTTGGCACTCAGCATTCAACAGAGCCATTTCTTTACCCGTAGCGGGGTCAACCATCACAATGCGGTCATTAAACGTGACCAGGATACCCAGCTTATTGGTACCACCGCATTCGTTATTGATGGTGCTGAGTGAGGCCCAATTCGTCCCCAGCGGCGCAGGGCCGCAGCCTGCGACGAATAGCAGACATAAAATCGCAGCGCCCCACAGGTAGCGCCGCGCCCAGAATGTGAACATATCCAAACCATTTACTCCTCAAGATCGGGGACAGGATCGTATCCCCCGACATGAAACGGGTGACAGCGGGAAATCCGCTTTATCCCCAACCATGTACCGCGTATAACACCAAAACGCTCAATCGCCTGATAGGTGTACATCGAACAGGTTGGTTCGTAAATACAGGACGACGGGAGCATAGGCGAAATAAACCGTTTGTAAAACCGGATCATAGCCAACGCCAGCGTTTTCATTCCTCACCACCTTCTATCTTAATCACACCCGCCCGAATGAATGCCTCTCTCAGTATACGTTGAACCCGGCTAAAGGGTTCCGCGACCAGAGGGGGACGGGCAACCAGCACAATATCAAATCCGGGACGAAGCTGGGGGTGAAACAGACGAACCGCTTCACGCATCACACGACGGACGCGGTTACGGGTAACGGCCTTACCGATCTGCTTACTGGTTACAAAGCCATAACGGTTGTGGGGAAGACCATTCGGCATCACACTCACGATAACCCATCGGCTGTGAAACGCACGGCCTTCCTGGCGAAGACGGGTAAAATCACGGCTTTGGCGGAGTCGAAAATGCCGCTGCATCCGATCCGACTAAGCTTTCCAGTTAACCTTCTTGACGTGGTTGGGCTTCACGGTCAGGAGATGACGACCCACCTTACGACGGCGTGACAAAACCTTGCGACCATTCCCGGTCTGCATCCGCTGGCGGAAACCATGTACACGTTTACGCCGACGGATTTTTGGCTGCCAAGTGCGCTTCATTCGCTTTTACCTCGTTACATAATCTAAAGGACAAGGGATGCCTTGTCCTTCCAAAGTACAGTAGATGATAGGGGAATAAGTATATACTAGAGAAAATCGGTGGTCAACCCAACGCTTGCAAGGGAATACTCTTTCCAATATAATTTAGGTTCGATTTGGAATTTACTGTTTCACAACGGGTCTGAAACTCCCCACGCGAACACTCGGAGGCGGCGATACCTGATGATGCCAAGCCATCACTGGGCGCGCAATTTTACAGTTGAAAAACAGGATATTGAGTATCTAACCGGCCTGCTGCTGGAGCGAGAAACTCCCCTCGACACTGAAGAACTTGCCCGTGCCCTATTAGAAGAACGACTCAATCAAGAGGCAGCGATCCTGCGCGAACGATACCAGGATGCTCGACTTTACAACCCATCTCATTCCTACCAACCCGGACAGAAAGTAATCTTTTCAGAATTCGACTACGAAACAGCGGTTGTGGTTGGGGTTCGCCCCGGCAATAACCCGGACTATGGCGATTTTAATGTCATCGCTGTTGAATTCGACGATGCTGCTCTGAATCCCAAGAACAAAAAGCGCGAATTTGCTATTGAACTCACCCATGCACACGAGTTGAGTGGTCTCACCAGCAGTGATGACACGTATCGGCCTGTCAGCGAAATGTCAGCCGAAGAAATCATCGCTACAGAGCATGACTCGATTGTCGCCAAGGTGGAAGAACGCCTGCGTGCCAATCCCGATCTCATCTATATGGCGCGCAAATGGTTCCCGCGTGACCTGCTGATGGATGTCAACGTCGGTCACTTAAATCTAGCCGAAGCTGTCCTGGATATGGCTGGCGGCGGGCCGATGCGCACCGAAGACATTCTGAATGAAATCGGCGGTCTGGGTAAAGCACCCATGGCGCTTCAGGTCTTTTCCATGAATTACGCGCTTAATCAGGATACCCGCTTCGATGAAGTGGGGCCAACAGGCGAAGTGTTGTGGCATCTTACCCGGCTGGAACCAGCCGAAGTCCAGCAAATGCCTGCCATGCTGCGCTATACACCTATCGAGTATGATCGCAGTTTGCTCAGCCCGGAAATGCTGGCTCTGGAAGCCGAAATTGACGATGAACTTTCGCCCCATGCAAATGTGCAGCTCGTCGGGGATGAAGTCAATCTCACGCTGACTTATCCACATCGTCGTTTAGGAACCCTCCCTCTTAGTGCTAAAACCGAAGCCATTTTCCCAACAGCCAGACAAACCCCTCGTGTCTCCTTCACCCTGATTGATGGACAGGATGGCGAGGAATATCCAGCCTGGGTGGTTCGTAAGGAACGTTATGTCTATGGACTTGGGAAATTTTATCGCAAGCATAAGCTCCCTGTCGGAGCCTATGTGACCGTCAGTCGCAGCGATAAACCCGGCAAACTGGTCGTCAATTTTAAAGGATACAAACCGCGTACTGAGTGGATTCGTCTCATTATCCCCAAAAATGATCAGATCACATTTGAGAATCAGAAACGGGCGATTGGCGCGGAATACGATGACCTCATGATTATGGGCGCGGATGATCTGGCAGGTGTCGACGCGGCATTCCAAACGACCCAGCAGCAAAAAAAGAATCTGGCTTCCATCTTACGAAGCCTCATTCCATCGCTGGGCAGTCTGACACCACAGGGAACGGTTCACGCCAAAACCCTTTACAGTGCTGTTAATGTCCTGCGGCGTTGTCCGCCGGGACCCATATTTGCTATGCTGGTCGCCAACCCTGATTTCCAGAATGTAGGCGGAGAATACTGGAAGCTCAGCGGAGATTAAGCTACTTTCACCCCACCCGCTGGTCTCCTCCCAGGCGGAGCGAGGGTGGAACATACACAGGAGGAATACAAAATGGCGGCAGGAAAACCAAGTTTTCTCATTAAGCCGACTCTCGACACCAAGTTTCACATTGACTACAGTTGGTGGGAGAAAAGTTCGGAAGATTTACGGACGTACTTACTCAGTCATTTGCTGCCGGAACAGCGCGAACGACTGAGCCATGATGACGAAGATCGTCAGGTGGATTATATCGATCCTGATACGGGTGAAGTGCTGCAATTGGATGAATTAGGCTTAGCCATTCAGATTGCAGCCGACGATGATAACTTTATCAATCCACACACATCCCTGGTGGATAGCGTATTCCGCGTGTTTTTGGCGAATGGCAATTTCCCCATGACACCGCATGAACTGGAAGAAGAAACAGGTCGTTCAGCGACAACCATTCTCAAAACATTCGGCGGTATGCAGATTTATAAAGGTATCCGGCCCGTAACAACGAGTTGAGCGCTACAACGTTCTTATAGTGAATATTGAAGAGGAATAGCGAGGCATGAGTCGAGTAATCAACCCGGATAGCGCTGGCAAGCAGCGCACCCAGCATATGCGGACAGCGGCTGAGATTTTGCGCCATTTGAGTCAGAAAAGCGACATCGACACCGAAGTCAAAGATATGGTCGCAACACTGGTTTTTTGCTTCCACGAAATTGATCAGGGCATTGATGTTTCAGCCGCCGCATGGGAAAAACGCGATTATTGGGTCAAAGCGGAGGAATTCCGCCAGCGCTGGAGTTGGGCGGGTGATATGTCTGACCAGTTGAGGAATCTGGTCTACACCGACTCATGGCAGAATATGCCAGCCTTGATGGTTAAGCTGCTGCCCCGCGTAGCCGACATCAAAATCACCAAAATGACCCGCAAAGAGTCCGAATGGGAAGGCAATTATGACCGTCTCATGCGGGAAAAACCACCACTGTAAACCCTGAATCTGAAAAGGGCTTCATTAATCATGTGAAGCCCTTTTAATTTACCCGAATCACTTAAACCGCTCATTCAGCCAGGGCAGAATTTTCTCCAGATTCGGAACAGCATGACCTTCACCAGTCCCCTTGATAGTGTCCCGGTCAATCACCAACTGCTCGAAGCGTCCCCGGTTAAGCATGACGGGCGGCGCAAGCGTAATCAAATCCCACAGCGTTAAGTTGCTATCCACCGACTGATTAAGCACATTCAAGGCCGCCGTCCAGTGTGCCGGGTTGACCAGTTTCGCCAGCAGCGCGGAAAGCACCTTCTGCTGCCGCCCAGCCCGTTGATAATCATCGTCCTGATGACGTGTCCGCGCGTAAATCAGCGCTCGTTCGCCATCCATGTACTGCACACCCGAATCGAAATGAACGATGATCGTGCCGCCATCATCAGTGGGATAGGCGTTATCATCAATCGTCCGTTCCACATCAATTGTCACGCCGCCTACAGCATCAATTAAATCGACAAACCCCTTGAAATCCAGCCGCACATAACGCTCAATAGTGATTCCAAAGGTATCGCTCAAGGCTGAACTCAGCAGCAGCGGGCCGCTGCCCTTCTGCTCCTGTTCGCCCAGCACATTGATCGTGTTGATGCGCTGCGAACCATATCCCGGCGTGTCAATGAACAAATCGCGCGGAATCGAAAGCAGACTTACGCGGAGCTGACCCGGACTCACCCCCAACACCATGATGCTGTCGGTACGCGAGATATATCCTTCCCCCTGCCGACCATCCACGCCCAACACCAGAATATTGAGATGGGCTGGCGGAAACAGCACATAAACCAGCAGCGTCAGACCACAGCAGAAAACAGGAGCCATGACAGCCGCAAACAGCACCCACAGCAATTTGGGACTTAGCCTCCGGTGCGGCGGTGGTTTTGCAAGCATTACCGCCCGGTTCGGTTGGGTATCCTGCTGATGAGAAATCGTCGGGGTTTCATTCATCCAAACACAATGCCCAGATCACGCGCCATCTGTATCGTGTCGCCCTTTGGGTCAACAAATTTCATCCGAATCGCCTCCTCCATCGTAACCGGAATCATCCGCGTCCCTTGCAATGCCACCATGTAACCCCATTTTTCTTCTGCGACCAGATGCACTGCTGCCGCCCCAAACCGAGTCGCCAGCCAACGATCACGGGGTGTTGGCTGTCCGCCGCGCTGCACATGCCCCAGAACGGTCACACGCACTTCACTGCCCACACAATCCGCCAGCAGATTACCCACTTTGTAACCAACCCCACCCAATCGTCCGGCCTGCCCCGCATCGCTCTTGATATAAAACTGCTGGTTGCCACCGATCGGCGCAGCACCTTCCGCCACCACGACCAGGCTGTGACGACGACCCGACGCGCGTAACTGCTGAATTCTGCGGCAGACAACCTCAATATCAAAGGGGATTTCGGGAATCAAAATGGCATCCGCGCCACCAGCGACTCCGGCATGAAGCGCGATCCAACCCGCATCGCGTCCCATCACTTCCAGCACCATCACGCGATGATGACTTTCAGCAGTCGTTTGCAGTTTATCCAGCGCCTCAGTCGCTGTATTGATAGCGGTATCAAAGCCAAATGTGTATTCAGTTTTGCCAATATCGTTATCAATCGTCTTGGGAACACCTACAATCCGCCCGCCCATGCCGACTAACTTGTGCGCAATCGCCATCGTGCCATCGCCACCCGCCACAATCAGCGCATCAATTTCCATATCTTTCATGCGGTCAAGCGCTTCGTGGGAAACATCGACCAGTTCAACAGTTCCGTCTGCATGTCGAACGGGCTGCGCGAACGGGCTGCCGCGATTGGCAGTTCCGAGTACCGTACCCCCCCGCGCCAGCAAATCCCGCACATTGGTTTCATTCAAGGCCATCGGCGGCAGCGCTTTGTGCAAACCGTCAAAACCTTCCAGAATGCCCACCGTTTCCCAGCCATAATGATTTTGGGCGGTTAGCACAACCGCACGAATCACCGCATTCAAGCCCGGAGCATCGCCACCGCCTGTCAAAATCCCGATTCGCTTCACCCTGCTGCCTCCCCGTTAACCATCATAGCGCTTCCATTCGCTGCCATTAGGAGTCAGGCTGAACACACCACCGCGTGGTTCACTCACATAAATCGTTCCATCGGCTGCAATCTGCACCTGTACCACGTAAGGCGTTTCATATTCAATTACCGCCCAGCCGATACGATCCCGTATCGACGAATTATTGCGCCACAATAAACCGAATCCGCGCCGGGGCTGCCATGTGTAAGGCGGCGGATTGTTATAGGCCGGGTCTGTATCCGGCATCCCTTCCTCAAAAGCATCATTAAATACCTGCCAGCGCGGGAAATTCGCGCTGTCGTACAACACATATATCGCGTCCTGCTGCTCAATCCATACCATGAAACCATTTTGGAACTGCTCGAACGAACCATTGCCCGTTACAGCCGGATTAAGTGGGCAGCCACCTACTGTCACCTGAGTAAAAAACCAGGGCGTGCTGCACGTTTGCGCTGCCGGATTGACTACTACAGCCGTCGGCAGCGGCACAACCCCGCTGACTGGAGGAATCGGAATCGGTGTCGAAATAACGACATTGGGGGTAATGCTCGGCCTTGCTGTAGGGGTGCGCGTTAAGGTTTGCGTAGGTGTCACTGTTGGCGTTTTGCTGGGCGGCAAAGTCGGTGTCACCAGCACAAAGCTCGATTCAATCGTCACCACTTGCAGCGCCGAGTTGAGTTCAGAAGTCGAAACAGGAATCACAATCGGTGAAGGTGTGGGACTCAGAATGCGCGTGGCAACCGCGATAGTCGGAGCCAGTGTGACATCCTGTACCAACTGCGCCCCGCCGTTCGGAACAACCGCCCGTTCCGGCACACAGGCCGCCCCTGATAACAGCAGCACAAACAGCGCCAGTTTGAATTTGAAAGACTTCCAAATTGTTTGCATTTGTCTTGTGCAGATTGATGGGCGCTTGCCCATAAGCCAACCCTGTGTAAACTTTACAAACTACTTTTACGCTAAGCGGCATTATAACATGCCCTAGTTGGCTGAAAATGGGCAATAGCGGTATGCTTATAACTGTGCAACTTGGACAAGAGCGGGGATAAAAGATGACCAAACGCAGGCAGCGGCACAGCCGCCAGAGTGAGTATAGTAACGCAACTGCCCAAACACCTTATTATGGCAAAAGTGCAGCAGAAGCACGGGTTGAACGCATCACCTGGTTTATGCTGGTTTTGATTTTCGCCATCATCAACGTTTTGCTGGAAGGAGGAGTTGGGCTGCCCAACTGGTTTGTCCCCCTGTCTGGTTGCGTGGTGCTGCTGGGATCGGGAATTTATCAGTATTCGCGGCGCTGGAAAGTCAGTCCAATCACCTGGCTGGCAGGTTCCTCGCTTGGTGCTTTGGCTGCTGTCAATCTGTATTTTCTCCCTGATCGCAGCTTTTTGGGCATCAGCCTGATCGTATTTGCCGGAGTTATCCTGATCGGCCTCGTTACAGGTGAGACATAATGACAGAAGTAAGTAACAACATTACCGTTGAAGATGTACGGAAGCTGGCACTGCCGCTGGGGACACGGGTGGTTGCAGGCGATGGCCTTCTAGGTCGCACTGTGACCTGGGCGGCTGTCTTCTACCCGGAAACCCGTATCGCCTCTAAAGTATTGCAGCGCGGCGAGATGGTGCTGGTATCCCCACCAGAAAACGAAAACCAGCGCCAAACCAGCGACGCGGAAATCGTCCGTTGGGCATCCTCCATGCAGGCTTCAGCGGTGGTCTTAAGCGAAAACGCACCTCCTGCCCTTGTCGCGGAAGCCAACGCCGTGGGGATGGCAATTCTCGTTTTACCAGGCGGCAACCGGATGCGCATGGTAGAAAAATCGATTGTCAGCCTGCTGGTAGACCGCAAAGGCCAGCTTGAACGCCGCGCCACCCAGATTTACCGCCAGCTTGCCCAGATTTCGTCCCGCAACGAGGGCATGTCTGAGTTGGTCAATGCTATGGCGCGCCTCACCAATAAAGCCGTCGTTGTGCAGGATAAACGCCTGCGTATTATCGAGAGCGCCGAACAGCCTCAGTTTGTCACCCAATGGGAAGATGTCGAAAACTTCCTGCGCGGCGGAAATAACCTCCCTGTCGAAATGCAGGATCGCCATCGCGTGGTAGACATCGATAATGTGGTACAGATGCAGTCCTTGCCTACGCCGGGCTTGGCTCGCCTCGTCTCACCAATTATCACCAAGAGCATCGGGCGCGGTTATCTCTCCATCGTTGGGCACGATACCGACCTCGACGATATTGATTTGCTCGTGGCGGAACATGGCGCAGCGGCCTGCGCGTTGGAAATGGCAAAGGCCAAAGCCATCAGCGACACCGAAAAACGCCTGCGCGGAACATTTCTGGATCGCCTGCTCAATGGTGATGTCAGCCAGCAGGAAGCCATTCGGCAGGGCGAACGCTTCGACCATGACATGACCCAGTTGCATATCGCCATTGTGCTGGCGTGGCAGGGCGACAAAGCGCCTTCTAACCGCCGGCTGGAAACGCTGGTCAATGGGTTGGTCGCTAACCAACATGTCAAGGCGCTTGTCTGGCAGCGCGAACGGGAAAATGAAGTCGTGGTCTTTTATGCCCCCGCTGCTGAAGAACCCGTCGAAGCAGGAATGAAACTGGCGAAGATTTTCGCTCAGGAATGCCAGAAACAATATCTCAGTGGTCGCGTCGCCGTCGGTTTAGGCCAACCTGCCCGTGACATTGCCTCATGGCGCAACAGCTATCGTGATGCTACGCAGGCGCTGGAACTCGCCGCCCGACTGCATACCGATGCGCCGCTTTATATCGGCAGTCTGGGCGTTTACCAGCTCATTTTGAGCCTGTCAGACCGCGAAAAATTGCTGGCTTTCTGCACCAAAACACTCGGCTCTTTAGAAGATTACGACCACCGTCAGAATGCCGATTTGATAAAAACCTTAGAAGCATTTTTTGCCTGTCACGGCAATTTGAGCGAAACCGCCAAAGAATTGATTGTCCATCGCAACACCTTACTCTACCGTATGAACCGCATCAATGAAATTGCTGATATTGATCTCGAACGTCCTGAAATTCGGCTGGCACTGCATCTGGCACTGACCGTCCGGCGCTTGCTGGCCTTGAATTAATCATCCCCGTCACGTAGGATAGGAGCGGGTACACCAACCCGTTCCCATCATTTTATCTCCTTCCGAATATATACTTTCATCAGTTGTACAATCCATACAACTAGCTGTTCTCAAAATTCTGCTAAAATGCCCTATGTTATGGGACACGCTTGCTTCACTCCATCATTACCACATATTACACAATCAAATCCACGCTGGGCTGCTGCACAATATCCAAATCAACTTTAGTCAGAAATTAAGAGCAAACCTCAACTTTTAACTTGCCACAACCCCTAGATATGTTGCACAAATCTTGGGCACTTTTTTCTAGGCAGCATTTCCTGTATTGAGCCGTAAAATCAAAGCTACATTTCAACGTCATTTATGCGATTTAAACAAGTCAATCGTGGAAGCCCAGCAGCAGGAGGGACTTTACCGGTATGCAGCACTCGAAAGAAGATGACCAGCAGTTCCAACTTCACCCCATCGACACCCAGGAACATGATGCCTGCGCGCTCATTTGTGCAGTTCGCAAGGGCGGAAAACCCACTCACGGTAACGTAAAAAGAACAATCGAAGCCCTCACCCGCATGGGACACCGTACCGGTATAGTAGACGGTGAAGGCGACGGCGTTGGTATTCTGACGGACATTCCGCGCCTGCTTTGGGCAAAACGTCTAGCCAAAGTCAATTTGCGCGAAGATATTGCTTACAACTCGGATTTCTGGGTTGCCCATGTCATGATTCCCGCTTCAGCCGGTGGTCGCTCGCAGAATCTCATTGAGCATATCACCCGCCAGCTCTACAGCACAGGCCTGGAAGTGCTGCTGGTCGAACCGGGCATCGTGGACAGTCCTGTGCTTGGCCCGAATGCGCTGAAGAATGAACCAGCTTTCTGGCAGCTTGCCGGAACTAAAGGCACTGTGCCGGAAGATATGCTGGATCGCGTGCTGTTCAAGTTGCAGGTACTACTGGAGCATGATCTTGGAGTGCATTTCCCATCCTTCTCATCGCACAGCGTCGTATACAAAGTGCAGGGAACTGTCGAAATTCTGCGCCGCTATTATCCCGAACTGCGCGACCCGAATTACGAATCAACCGTAACCCTCGGACACGCCCGTTACAGCACCAACACCAACACCATTTTCGAACGGGTACAGCCCTTCGGCCTCATGGGTCACAATGGCGAGTTCAATACCATCTCACGTTTCCGTCTGGAAGCTGGCATGGTTGGCATTCCGCTTGACCCCAATAATTCTGACTCACAGGATATTGACCGCGCCCTGCAAACACTCTGCATGGACTTCAACATGGATTTAATCGAGGCGATGGAATATGTATTCCCGCCTCACAAACACGATCTGGTGCAAAATTCGCCCGAAATGCACGACATGTATGAACACATGCGCCGCTCCTTCGGCCCATTTGCACAGGGGCCAGCCGCCGTTGCCGGGCGTTTGGGCGATACCTGCGTTTTCGCGGTAGACGCGCTCGGACTGCGCCCACTCTGGTTTGGCGAAACCGAAAAAGAATATTTCGCCACCTCCGAACGCGGCGTTTACTTCCTCGATCTGATGTCTACTGAACCGAAACCGCTGGCTCCCGGCGAAAAAATCGCCCTGAAGATGCGCCCCGGTCAGCAGGTGGAAGTGCTGGACTATCCCGCCATTCAACGCTTTGTGCTGGATCAGCAGCACGAACGCGGCATCCGCTTCAACAGCGCGATGGGCGGCCTCTGGTCACTCAACGACCTGCCGCTGAATCCGCCCTTCCCCACACCCACCGTCCTTCCCACCGTCGGAAACGGCAATGGACATACCAATGGCAATGGTGACGGAAACAGCAGCGTTTTGGAAGGTATTTCACAGCGCTATGCTTTGGCAGCCTATACACCCGTTACCACCCCGGCGGCTCAACCACAGGTCACAGAAGTCCAGCAGGCTGTCGCCACATTAGAAACCGAAGCCGAACAAAGTGTAATGCTTCCCCCCGCGCCCTGGTTCGAAGAAAAAACCACTGTCAACACCGCCACAATGGCAGCAATGGGTTGGGAACGCTATCACGTGTCCTATGTTGAAGAAATGGCGGAGACGAAAAAAGAGCAGGTTGGTTCGCTCGGTTGGGATGGTGCCTTAGCCGCCCTCAGCCAGACTCGCGTCAATTTTGCCGATTACTTCAAGGAAACTGTCGCTGTCGTCACCAATCCGGCCATTGACCGCGAACGTGAAAAAGCGCAGTTCTCCACCCGCATGTTGATCGGCGCGCGTCCAATGGTAGGCGAATCGCCCAATGCGGATGATGTTCTCCTTCAGCTACAGACTCCCCTGCTGCTTGGTGGTTATGCTGATCTGGGGCCGCTCAGTGATATGCGCCAGGCCGCCGAACAAAACGGAACCATAGTTATCGAAGACTTGTTTGAAATATTCGACGGCAAGCTCACAATTTTGTCGTTGGCAACGCTGGTCGGTGAAGGCATTCAGGAAGCGGTAGATCGTCTCCAGCAAACCGCTGTCCAATCGGTCATGGAAGGCGCACAGTGCATCATCCTCGATGATACCGAAGCCTATGATGGTGAGCATCTCTGGCTTGATCCCCTGCTGGTTACGTCCGCGCTGGACGACGCGCTGCGTCATGCGGCAGTAACGCCCAATCTCCGGCGGCGGGTCGGCATCGTCGTGCGCTCTGCTGCGCTGCGTGATCTGCACGATCTGGCGTTGGTCATCGCGCTCGGTGCGAATGCTGTTGTACCCTATGCCATGTACGCCGTTTCACTGGGGCTTGCTCCTAAACCGGGCAAACAGACCTGGACGAGCGATCAGCGTATCGCCCAATTCAACGCCATGTTGAAAGCCATGAAGGGCGGGTTGGAAAAAGTTATTTCAACCATCGGCTGCCACGAACTGCGCGGCTATGGACATTCCTTTAGCTCGATTGGCCTCGCCAGCAGCGTCGCCGCTTACTTCAACACGCCCAATTATTTCGGTTCAGAAGCACGCGGCCTGACATGGGATGCACTCAAAGTCGATGCCGAAGAACGCGCCGCTGAATTCCGGGGTGAAAAACCCGGCAAGCTCGCCAACGCTGACCGCCTCTATCCCAAAGTCTGGAAGAAAATGGAGGATGTCGCGCACGGTGAAATGACGCTCGAAGAATACACTCAGGAACTCATGGAGCATGAGGGCACCATCCCGGTTGCCCTGCGTCATATCCTCGGTGTTAAGACTGCCGAGCAGGAAGTTGACCCCGATCAGGTCGATATTAGCTACAAGGATCATTCGATGCCCGTCCTTATCGGCGCGATGTCCTTCGGCTCACAGGGCGAGTTAGCCTACAAGGCTTATGGCGAAGCCGCTTACCGTCTGGACATCATCTGTGTCAACGGCGAAGGCGGCGAACTGGCAGACATTATGGGGCGCTACCCGCGCAACCGCGGCAACCAGATTGCTTCCGCCCGTTTTGGTGTGAATATCGAATTTCTCAACTCGTGCGACTATCTGGAGATCAAAATCGGTCAGGGTGCGAAACCGGGTGAAGGTGGACAGCTTCCCGGCTACAAAGTCACCGAGCAGGTAGCTGCCGCGCGGCATACTACCCCCGGCGTTGACCTGATTTCGCCCAGCAACAACCATGACCTGTACTCCATTGAAGACCTCGCACAGTTAATTGATGAACTCAAAACCGCCAACCCTCACGCCAAAGTCTCCGTAAAAATCCCGGTTGTGCCCGGTGTCGGCGTGATCGCTGTCGGCGTTGCCAAAGCAGGCGCGGACATCATCAACATCACCGGTTACGATGGTGGAACCGGCGCGGCGCGTGCCCATTCCTTGCGACATGTCGGTCTTCCGGCGGAAATCGGCGTATGGTTGTCCCATCGTGCCCTTTCCGAAAGCGGTCTGCGTGACGATGTTGAACTGTGGTGCGATGGCGGCATGAAGAGCGGACGCGATGTTGTCAAAATGATGTGTCTCGGCGCGAACCGCGTTGGCTTCGGCACACTGGCGATGGTTGCAGTCGGCTGTACCATCTGCCGCAAATGTCACGAAGGTACATGTCACGTCGGTATCACAACGCACATCCGCACGAAGGAAGAAGCCCTCAATAAAGGCATCAAGCACTTCGAACCCCGCGACTTCGATCTGGCAGTAGACGGCATCTGCAATGCCTTCTACATGCTGGCAGATGACATCCGCAAATGGACAGCCAAACTCGGTTTCACCCGCGCGCAGGATTTGGTCGGACGTGCGGATATGCTGGAACAAATCGCCATGCATGATCGTGTTGACCTCAGCCCGCTGCTCCGACGTGCGCCGCTGAATCAGAAGAAAGCACCCCAACCCGGTGTTGGTCGTCGTCTGACCCGTCCGCGCAATACCCTCAGCAAGCAGATTACATCGATCATCGCCGAAAACATCGCCAATGGTGACACCGAAGTGACCTACGATGATGAGCAGGTCATGGCGATGGATCGCGCATTGGCAACCCATCTTGCCGGAGCCATTAAGCGTGGTGACATGGAAAACGGCGAATTGATTGACGCTGTGCATCTGAACTTCAGCAACTCTGCCATTCCCGGCAACGGCCTCGCAGCCTTCCTGGATGCCCCACTCGATGTTATGGTCGAAGGCGGCGCACAGGATGGTGTCGCCAAATGCGCGCGCGGCGGTAAAGTGGTCGTCCTGAAAGGTCTGAACCACAACGGTCAGCGTTTGGATGGCTCCGTCGGTAAAAGCTTTGCTTACGGGGCGCAGGGCGGTTTGTTCATGGTTCAGGGAAACGCCGATACCCGCGCCTGTATCCGTCTCAGCGGAGCAGATGTGATTTTCGGCGGCGAAGTGAAAGACCCCATCCGCGACGAACTCGGCGGGTTAGCCGCTCGTGCCAACATCAAAGGCTACGCTTGCGAATACATGACCTCCGGGCGCGTGGTTATTCTGGGCGACCCCGGCCCCTGGATGTGCGCAGGCATGTCCGGCGGTGTCATCTACCAGCGTATTCAGCCGGAAGTTGGTCTGACGCGCGATGCCATCAAGCGCCGAATTGCCGAAGGCGCAACAGTACAGATTAGCGATCTGGACGAACGGGGTCTCGCGGATTTGCGTGAACTGCTCACCATCTACATCCAGACTCTCGAAGCCAACAATCAGCCGGAAGCCGCCAGCCGTCTCTACAGTCTGCTGGTCAAACCGCAGGAAAACTTCGTCAAAATCACCCCGCCTACGCGCAAAAACTAAGCGCTCTCTGGTAACGGCGAGACACACCTCGCCCCCTTAGATAAACAGCCGCCAGCAAACTTGATGCTGACGGCTGTTTATTTTGAACCTCGTTAAGCAGTCACCTTCATGACCACCCTGCCTGTCTCTGGGAGTATTTTTCGGAACTGCGCAGCTCAAAATCGCCAGCTTCCATTAACCTGCTGGCGACAAAATCTGTTTTTAGCGCGGTTCTTCGGTTTCCTGCGGTTGGGGTTGTAATTCTTCTGTAGAAACCGGCCCCGTCGGCAGCACCCAGCGATATTCCTCCGGCACATCGTCACTCGTAAAGATGCCGTACTGGAAGCGAATCAGATACCACCCGGCAATCCACCCATCCTCAGTGTGGCATTTACCTTCCAACGCCGCCCCGGTATAACAGGCATTGGCGCGTTCATTGACCGCCGGATCATTCGGATTCCCCCGGTCATCCACGCTATCCACCGCCTGAATGAGCAAAAACGGCACGGCCAATATGATACCCACGATAATTCCCAATAATGAACGTCTCATCAGCGATTCCCTTTTGAATAAAATCTCTTGATTATATTTACGATCACAAACCCTGATTTGGTTTTGGCGTTGGAACAGCCGAAATAAAAACCGCCAGTCGGCATCGACCAATTGGCGGTTCGTTTGCAAAGAAATCAAAACTACTTTGGAGTTTCTGTTTCTTCGGCTGTAGGCTGCGCTTCTTGTGTGGCAACAGGTTCCGTCGGCAGCACCCATTGATACTGCTCCGGCACATCATCCCGCGAGAAAATCCCATACTGGAAGCGAATCAGATACCATCCAGCAATCCATTCATCCTCAGTATGGCACTTGCCTTCCAGCGCAGCCCCCGCATAACAGGCATTCGCGCGTTCATTGACCGCCGGATCATTCGGATTGCCTCGGTCATCCACGCTCTCCCCTGCTTGAATAAACAACAACGGCATAGCCAGAACTACAACCAGAATCATTCCGAAAATTGCACGCTTCATATAACCGTTCCCCATCTCATATATAAATTGCTTTGCGCAGCAATGATGTGTTCCAGCATAATCGCAAAATCATTTTTTAGCGCGGGAAGTCTCACATTTTTTCGTAATTTTTCGCTTTTGTGAAGAATTCGAAACACCATCCAGACGCTGGCTATTTCTTTTCCTGTTGAGCGACCCTAGAATTACGCCTTTGCGCGTTGTCTGTTTTCGTCCGTCAGCACAGGAATCACCATGTCACCCATCGAAGGAATCGCCGCGCTCATCATCCTGTTCACCTACATCGGTATTGCGGTTGGCTACATACCCGGCCTGCGCATGAACCGCGCCACCATCGCGTTAGTTGGGGCGGGAGCGCTGGTCGCCATCGGGGCAATCTCGGAAAAACAGGCACTAGCCTCCCTCGATATGGGAACCATTCTGCTTTTGGGTGCGATGATGGTCATCAACGTCAACCTGCGCATGTCCGGCTTTTTCCGCGTCGTCTCCGGGCGCATTTTGGGATTAGCCCACTCCCCGCGCATATTGCTGGCGTTGGTGATTTTTTCGTCCGGTATTCTTTCCGCCATCTTCCTCAATGACACCATCTGTCTGATGGTCACGCCCATCGTCGTCGAAATGACTCTGCGCCTCAAACGCGACCCGGTGCCTTATCTGGTCGGCCTCGCGGCAGCCACCAATATCGGCTCCGTCGCCACCATTACCGGCAATCCGCAAAATATCATCATCGGACAGGCCAGCGGCATCAGCTATCTCAATTTTCTGCTGCATCTCGGCCCTGTAGCCCTAATCGGCATGGGGATTTGTTGGGCTGTCGTGGTGCTGGTCTACCGCAAAGAATTTAGCGGATCACTGGAGGCGGTTGAACTGCCACCCGCCTATTCCTACCGTCCCCTGCTTATACGCACCAGCCTTGTGGTCATCGGTCTGATGATCGCCTTTCTGGCAGGAGCGCCCATCGTCACAGCGGCCTGCATCGCGGCGGGACTGCTGCTCATCTCCCGCTTGCGACCAACACGCCTGCTCTCGCTGGAATGGGAACTTTTGATTATGTTCGCGGGGCTTTTTGTGGTCACAGGGGCAATCGAGGCAACTGGCCTCAGCAAAAGCTTATTTCAATTTGCCGCTCCGTTAATTCACGGAGGGGTAACATCGCTCAGTTTATCCACAGCCGTTTTGAGCAATCTGGTATCCAATGTCCCAGCGGTGCTGCTTCTGCGCCCCGAAATCGCCACGCTGCCCAACGCTCAGCAGGCATGGCTGACTTTAGCGATGGCTTCCACACTCGCCGGAAATTTCACCTTGCTCGGTTCAGCGGCAACCCTCATCGTAGCGGAAATCGCGGCATCCCGCGGTGTCAAATTGAGCTTTATGGCTTTCTTGAAAGCGGGTGTACCAATTACGATTCTGACCATGCTGGTCGGAATACTCTGGCTGAACGCAATCGCATAAAGCACCAACAACATGGCTTTGAAGTCCCTCGCCACTGCGAAGCGTCCCTTTGGGATGAGGGTGAGGGTTAAACGTCTAACGCCGACCCGACTCGCGGTATTCCTCGCGCTGATCGAGCAGTTCGCCCAACGATTCAGCCACATCATTTTTCGAACCATGTTCACGCTGGTCGAGACGACGGTAAAGATAATCAACCTCATCCTCATCCAGTTCATCCACCATCCGGTCTATCAGCGTGTACATATCCTCGCCGTCGAGTCCCCGTTTGCGCTTCTCACCGGGTTCGGATGATCGGCGACTGCCCGCAAAAACACTGGCAACAGCCAACGAAGCAAAAAAAGCAAACATCATAACCGGAAAAGCTGTTGTCCCTGCAAAAATACGCGGCGCAACACCGGGCAGTACCCCTAACAATGCCGCGAAAATAACTCCAATAAACACCAGTTTAATCCTACGCCGACGTTCGGGACTCATCCCTTCCGCTTCACCGTCGCGTAATGACCTGAACATACCCATTATTTCCCCTTATCGCTCCCCACGTCTGCGCGCTTCAGTCCGCTGTTCCAGCAGTTCTCCCAACGAGTCCGCCAGTTCATTTTTGGAACCATGTTCTCGCTGCTCCAATCGACTGCGCAGATAATCCACTTCATCGTCGTCCAGATCATCCACCATCCGGTCTATCAGCGTAAACATATCCTGACCATCAACTCCGCGCTTGCCCTTTTCCGGTTCCCCGCGCCGCGAATTCACCACCGCCAGGCCGACCAGTGTCAGGATCACTACGATCACCATGATGCCAATGGAAAACACACCAACAGCATTTATTGAGCTTGAGCCGAGCGCCAATAGCAGTCCGATAACCATCGCCACAATCCCACCCGCAACAATACCTCTGGTGGCCTGCTTCCGAGACGGTGGCGGATTTTCAGAATCATCTAGTGGAAAACCAAATAGAGGTTCCATAGCGCCTATCCGACTAATTCATGTTGTTATAGAGCTATACGCACCAGCTACTTGATCGGTTCCGGTTTATCGAAATATGAGTGATTATCCGTCAGCGGCATCTCCTCATGAGCGCTGCGTACCGCGACATGCGCCTGATTCTGCGTTTGATGTCGCCACCAGTCGCGTTCCTCCCAGGCTGGCCCCCATGTACCGCTCTCAGGATATTCCGCCTTCCACCATGCTTCGCAGGCTTCGCAGCAAAAATCCCGCTCCGGTGGCAGACTAACATCCCGTTGTACGATCTTTTGGTCAGTAGGTTCCAGTGTGAGATAATAATCGGTGTCAATCATCGTGCCGCAGCCGTCGCATACCAGAATCGGCATCATTTTCCAACTCATAGCAACCTCCTTAACAGACCTTCTCTATGGTCTACCCTGATTTAAGGAGATTCGTCCCTGATTCGACAGTGCCGAATGTCAGTCCCCAGACCGACACCCGTAATATTCCCTCCCTGCCAGATCAACGCCGCCGCTTTTGACGAGCTTCCTCCCGTTCCAGCAGCAGTTCATCCAGCGACTCGGCAGCTTCTTGTTTCGCCTCATGTTTTACCTGCTCCAACCTGCTGCGGAGATAATCTAACTCATCGGCATCGAGATTCTCAACCATCCGGTCAATCAGCACATACATGTCCTGACCACCGAATCCCCGTTTCCGCTTCTCGAATTCAAGCGGCAGTTGTGAGTTACGCAGGATAATCGCTGCGTTCGCGAAAATCGCCAGCAGCACAACCCCCACCATCATGTACGATGCCCAGGGATTCATTGCCATATGTGGTTGAAGCGCGAAAAACAACCCGATCACCAGCAGCAGCACCGACGCACTGCCCAGAATCTTAATCCGTCGCTCCCGCCGTAATGGACGCACCCGCGAACCTTCATTGAAATGTCTGAAGAACATCTTTTGCGCATTTCCATTAGAAAATCTTTTATCTACACACCATTTTACGCCAAAGTATCAGGCGAAGTTCTATTCCTATGCGTTTAGCAAAGCACATGATGTCTATCGCCCTTGCCCTGGTTCTCAATTGCGATCAACCGACTCCGCCTATCGCCTCTGTCTTTACTAACAACCAAAAACTAACCACTAATAACCCGTTTTCATACCGAAAAGTTTACCAAAAGTTCACCCTTTTTCATCCCATTTGGGTTAAGCTGTCTCTATTGAATGTTATCTTTTGACTCAGGACTTTCCTTTCCTGCTCCCGCTTCCGCCATCCATTTTATTCGGTGGCGGCGGTGGCGGGACGGGGAAAGTGGGAACGCAAAACCTTCACTTTTTGATGCTGATGCGATGAAGAAAAGATGATAGTTTTGAAGCCCATCATCCCCGACAATGATTGTCGGACAACAACGACGACATTTCCCCTTACAAATGTCGCCGGGGCGACAAGTTCAGACATAACTTTCATAGTCGATGAACATGATGATGATGATGAAAGTCGAGCAGATAACGGCCACAGCCACAATTTCGGCCACAGCCAAAGCCGCCGCCACGGCCACAACGCCCGAATTAAGGCTTTGACTTTTTACGAAGGACTGAATTGGTTTTTGAACCAGGAACTAGGAACTCAGCACTTGGAACTATCCTCCAGCTACCGTCGCCAGCACCCGCTGAACCTTCAGCGCCAGATGCAAAATCAGACGGTTATCCGGGTCATCCAGGTTCATCTCGGTCAGTTCCGCGATGCGTTCCAGCCGATACACCAGCGTATTGCGATGCACTTGCAGCGTGTCCGCCGCTTTCGCCAGATTACCGTTCGCCTCAAAAAAGCCGTTCAGCGTCTTGATGAGGTCGCTCTGCTTACGTTCATCCTGCTCCACCAGCGCGCCCAGCGTTTCCAGATAGAAACGCCGCAGTTGGTCGAGATTTCGTTCTTTCAGGGCTAACAGGAGTTGGAACAATTTCAAATCGCCGTAGAAAGTGCTTTTTTCCCGGTCGCCCAGTTCATTCGCGATGCTCACCGCGTCCTTTGCCTCGCGGTAAGACTCCCGCAGACCTGCAAGTCCGGTTACGGGACGGCTGATTCCCGCGCCGACCAATCCGCTTGGGGTACGGGCAGCTAACTGCTCCCGGACTTCATCAATCAGGCGGCGTACACGGGTCGTCTGAGCGAGGTTTTCCAGCGGGTACAGTGTGACGATCACGTCCACGTACTGCCCCACCGCGCCGTTGATCTGCCGCCGAGTCATATCATCGCGCACCAGCGAAATCAGCGATTCGAGCGGGAGCGGTGTCCCGGATTTCGTTAGCGCTCGGAAAACTGTCACGATATAGCTGCACGAGGGGTCAAATCCCGCCTGTTGAGCGCGGGTCATCAGCAAATCATCATCAGCCGGTGTGCCGCTCAACCACATCTGCACCCAATCACCGCGCGCCTGCTCAACTGCGGAGGCAATCCGCCGCTTTCGCCAGATCTGTCGCCGAGTCATATCATCGCGCACCAGCGAAATCAGCGATTCGAGCGGGAGCGGTGTCCCGGTTTCGTTAGCGCTCGGAAAACTGTCACGATATAGCTGCACGAGGGGTCAAATCCCGCCTGTTGAGCGCGGGTCATCAGCAAATCATCATCAGCCGGTGTGCCGCTCAACCACATCTGCACCCAATCACCGCGCGCCTGCTCAACTGCGGAGGCAATCGCCCGGTTTTTCGCCATCTCAATCGCGCAGACATCGGCTCCGTAGCTCATGACGAGGCGGTCAAAATCATTGAGCGGTTCCTGTTTATCGACCAGCGAGAGATACCCCGCCACCCGCTTTTCCACTTTCAGCACAGTGGTATAGCCCAACGGACTGGCAATAATAGACCCTTCTGTATTCGGCGCTTCCCGCTCCAACCAGGTCTGAAACGCGCCATAAGGCAGACTTTGCATCAACGCCCGACCACCCAATCCGGTGCGCCGGGAAACCGTCGGGAACACCTGCGCCATCATCACACCCGCGTCGTCATGCACCACAACCGGGTGAGCCGTCGCCCGCGCGACGATTTGCAGCAGGCTGTTCAGATCACGGTTTTCAG
The DNA here is from genome assembly GCA_044226645.1 of Aggregatilineales bacterium. Lineage (GTDB taxonomy): Bacteria > Chloroflexota > Anaerolineae > Aggregatilineales > Phototrophicaceae > CFX2. Next base: position 28,891 of record JBGAGR010000010.1, on the reverse strand, counting down.
CGGCGACCCGCGCCAACTGTCGCTGAATCTCGATTGCACGCTGATTCAGTTGTGCAGTCTGGTTAACAATCAGGGTGTTTACAGCCCGTTCAATCCGGGAGAGATTGCTGTCCGGCGGCATCGCCAGCAGCCCAATCTGGGTCTTCTGCGCGACGGTGATAGCAGCGTCGGTTATGTCTGCCGTCGCAACAGCATGAACACCCACATGGGCAAGGCTTTCAATCACTTCAGCCAGCGTCAGGCGGTTATCGTAGCTGCGCAGGATGTCCATCGACACCAGCGCAAACTCGCCGCCGTAAATATCGGGGAAAGCGGGTGGTTGAGCGCGAACCGTCACCGCCCAGTTTATGGTCATATCATCCGAACCCGCTGCCAGCGTCGTGCCCAGCGGTAATGCAAATTGTAGAAGTTCCTGAAGGGTAGCTGTGTTGTTTTCGCTCATATGTTTCCCTTGATTATCCAATTGATTCTAATGAGCGTTCGATTCAAACACGATAAGCATTGTAAACAACGAAGAATGTCAACTTTTGTCTATTGTAGCTAAAAGCATAGTCAACTTTCAACAAAACAAACAGGGTAGGTATGGGTTCGCATACCTACCCTGCTCACTCGGATAGCAACTTTACACAAAGACGCTTGTGCAGCCTTTGCAGCTAACCTGTAACTCGCTTTACCCCCAGCACCAGTGTTTCGCCATCCAGCTTCTTCTTTTCCTTATCATCGGTAAAAGACTGCTGGTGGAAACCATCATTGGGTTCGCCTGCTTCAAGCATCTTGCTCAAGGTTTCGGCCTGGATATAGTCGCCAAACTGAGCGATAGCCTTGGCAAGGCGTTCGCTGGCAACATAACGCACCGCGATCTTATCATCGATCTGGAAGTCCGCATCCTTACGCAGGGTTTGGATTCGGCGAACCACTTCACGAGCGAATCCTTCTGCCATCAGGTCTTCGGTCAGACGCGCATCCAGCGCCGCGACGTAACCGGATTCAGCCGCTACTGTAAAACCTTCAGTCGATTTCTGCTTGACTTCGACTTCTTCCGGCGTGACTTCATACGAGTTACCGTTCAGTTCTACAGTTACCTTCTCGCCACGCAGAAGCGCCTGCGCCCAAACGGCTACATCGGTCTGTGGACTTTCTCTCAGCAGCTTTTGAACCGCCGGGAATTCCTTACCGAACTTCTTGCCCAGCAAACTGGGAAGGGGGTTCAGAACATAGGCCACCACATCGCCTGCCCCACTCAACACACTCACATCCTTGACGTTGAGTTCGCTTTTGATGAGGTCAACATAGCGTGTCACCGTATCCGCCTCACCTGCTTCACGCATCACAAACTGTGCGCTGGCAAGCGGTTGACGCACACCGATAGGCGACTTCTCATTCGTACCGGGCACAACATACCCGTTACGTGCCGCCAAACCGAGACTGACCAGGCGCTGAACCAACTGCATATCACGGATTTTCTGTGTATCGATCAACGCTTCGTCATATTCTGGCCACGAAGCCAGATGCACACTGTCCGGCGCACCGGCGACTACTTCCCCGACCAGATTGCGATACAACGCCTCGCTCAGGAAAGGCATCGCTGGGGCAATTAACTTGGAAACAGTTGTCAGGCATTCGTACAGTGTCGCATACGCACCCAGTTTGTCATTATCGCTTTCGCTTTTCCAGAAACGACGACGGCTCAGGCGCACATACCAGTTGCTCAGACGCTCCACAAATACCTGAATCGGGCGTGTTGCATCCGTGACATTATAGCCTTCATAGGCTTCAGTCACTTCCTTGACCAGCGCATTCAATTCAGCCAGCACCCATTGATCCAGCACATCGCGCTCCGCAATGGGCGGCTGCGGGCTGTCCGGTGTCCACTTATCCAGATTGGCGTAGGTCACGAAGAAGCTGAAACTGTTCCAGAGGGTGCTCCAGAACTTATTGACGACTTCGCCCACCAGATCAACCGAGAAACGCCGCGGCTCACCGGGTGGAGTCGCAGTGTAGAGATACCAACGGAAAGCATCCGCGCCGTGTTTATTCAGCACTTCCCAGGGATCAACAATGTTACCCTTGCTCTTGGACATCTTCTGTCCCTCGCCATCCAATATGAGGCCGAGACAGATAACATTTTTGTAGGCTACTGAATCAAACAACATCGTGCTGATGGCGTGCAGACTGTAAAACCAACCGCGCGTCTGGTCAACCGCTTCGCAGATATAATCCGCCGGGAACTGTGCCTTGAACATGTCTTCGTTCTTATGCGGATAACCCCACTGCGCCATCGGCATCGAACCACTATCAAACCACACATCGATGAGTTCCGGGACACGGCGCATGATGCCGCCTTTCCCATTCGGATTCGGGAAGGTAATTTCATCGACATACGGACGATGCAAATCCAAATCGGACAAATCCCGTCCGGTCAGTTCGCTCAATTCCTGGATGCCGCTCACACACAAGGTTTCCCCGGTCTGGTCATCGACCCAGATCGGAAGTGGAGTACCCCAGTAGCGCTCACGTCCCAGCGCCCAATCCTTGACATCTTCCAGCCAGTTGCCGAAGCGCCCATCACGGATATGCTCTGGTGACCAATTGATAGTCTTATTCAGCGCCACCAACTGATCGCGATAAGCGGTTGTGCGGATAAACCATGTATCACGAGCGAAATACATCAACGGCGTATGACAGCGCCAGCAGAACGGATAATCATGAACATGACCTTCCGTCTTATAGAGCAGGCCGCGTTCCTTCAAATCACGGGTGATCTCTGGGTCAGCGTCCTTGAACCACATGCCCCGGAACTTCGTCACCGCGTCTATGAAAGTACCTTCCGCGCTCATCGTCCGGAGGACAGGCAAGTTGTACTTCCTGCCCGTTTCCATATCGTCCTGACCAAAAGCAGGCGCGATATGAACGATACCCGTACCGTCCTCAGTGCTGACAAAATCACCTGCTACCACATAGGCATAATCGCCTTCGACAGGCATGAAGGTATAGAGCGGGTTGTAATGCTGCTTCACAAGGTCTTTGCCCTTAAAGCGCTTCACAACCTTATACTCTTCGTGGTTCTTCAGCACCTTCTCAACCAGATTGGCTGCGAGGATCAAGTTTTCAGTGCCGCCATCAGGGGCCGGCCCTTCAAGCTGAACGTAGTCGATGTTTTCGCCAACAGCCAGCGCCACATTTCCGGGCAGCGTCCAGGGAGTGGTCGTCCAGACAAGGAAATAAACGCCCTGTTTATCACGCATCGGGAAGCGGACGTAGATACTAGGGTCATCAACTTCCTCATAGCCCTGCGAAAGCTCATGACTGCTTAAGGGCGTGCCACAGCGTGGGCAGTAGGGAACAACCTTATAGCCCTTGAACAGCAGGTCTTTCTGCCAGAACTGCTTGAGAATCCACCACACACTCTGGATGTAATCGTTGGTGAAAGTGATATAAGCATTATCCAAATCGACCCAGAAGCCGATGCGCTCGGTCAGCTTTTCCCAATCGGTCAGATAACGCAGCACACTGGAACGGCACTTTTCGTTGAAGGCCGCGATGCCATATTCCTCGATCTCGTGCTTATGCTTGAGGCCGAGTTCTTTTTCGACTTCGATTTCAACGGGCAAACCGTGTGTATCCCAGCCGCCGGAACGCAGGCAGTAATAGCCACGCATGACCTTGTAGCGGGGAAACATGTCTTTAAACGCGCGCGCCAAAACATGATGGCTGCCCGGTTTACCATTGGCGGTGGGCGGGCCTTCATAGAACACGTAGGTTTGATTACCCTCGCGCTCACTCATGGTACGCTGGAAAATTTTCTTCTCGCGCCAGAAATTCAACTGGTCGCGTTCGAGTTTTTGGATGTCAACTTTGGCACTGACTGCCTTGAACATGGGTCTCTCCATTTCACATCTACGATAAGGGCAAACGAAAACTAGGTTCTTTAGAAGCGCCGTATTCGTAGATGGACAATCAGCCGCGAAGGTAGCATCAGTTGGCCTACCATCACGGGTACACCTCCTTCAAATCTGGCTATTCACCGTCAGACGCAGCGGCAAGGACATTACTTTCTCAATGGACGAGAATGGGGTAATTATGGCTCAAATCGGGCAAATCGGATAGGGAAAACTTCAGCCAGCATTCCTATTTTTGTATTCCGGTTCACGCCAAAATTACACATTTCCCCTCAACTCATAAACCACTCAGCAATTTAAGGCAGATTTAGGGCAGATTTGAGGTCATATTAAATTACGCCTCCACGATTTCGCATATCCTGAAGCCAATCTAGACAGTAAACAAGGAGTATCCAAATGGCTACAGGTATGACAACAGGAAAAAAACTAATCGTCCGCACCTCACTATTTACGGGCAGCACACTGGCGGTGATTGTGGGCGCTCAAACACTGGTTGGTGTGGATTTACAAAAAGCAGCAGCTACACTTCAGCCGCAGAACAACCAAATTGCTGAATCATCTACAACTGTTCAGCTTCCGACTGAGAATGTGATCTCAACTCAAACGATTATCAGCACAGCACCCAACATCGTTGTCCTGCGCCATCCATCACAGGCAAGCACATCGTCTAGCTCGGCACCTGTCATTCAGCACCAGACAGCCGCGCCAATATCTATTCAACCGCCTAATCCAGTTGCCGTACCGCAGCAAACAATCATTCAGCAAGCACCCGGTCAATCACAATCATCGGTGTTTGTGCCAACCACGCGGTCTACCCGTTAGGCAAAAGCATCATGCAGAATGTCATCTCGTTCCGCGCGATGGGCTGTCAAGTCAATGTTGTGCTGGAAAGCATAGCTAACGGGCACAAAATCCTGCAAGAAGTTCCAGCCTGGATTGAAGCGATTGAAGCATCGTTATCGCGCTTTCGTCCACAAAGTGAACTTTCGCAGTTAAATGCCCATGTTGGTGAATGGGTTCCAGTCAGCGACGTTCTACTTGCCAACATCCAGGCCGCCAAACATGGCGCACGTCTGACAGATGGGTTGTACAACCCGCTCATACTCGATGCACTGTTAAGCGCAGGATATGACCGGAGTTTTGAACAACTTCAAACATCCACGGGGGCAACTGATACCGTCCCCGCCACCGATTGGCGCAGTATTCATATAAACACTGCCAAAAGCATCGTTCATTTATCCGCGCCAATTGATCTGGGTGGTGTTGCCAAGGGCTGGGCAGCCCAGCATATCGCCCAAAAGCTGTCGGAATATGGCGCTTGTCTGGTAGACATCGGTGGCGATATTGCAGTAAGCGGTACATCAGATGAAACACCTGCATGGGAAATTACCGTCGCCGAACCGGGAATTGATGACAAACAAATCCTAACCATAGGTCTCAAATCGGGCAGTATCGTTACCAGCGGCACAGATTACCGTCGTTGGCTAAAAAATGGGCAACCACAGCATCACCTCATCGATCCGAGAACTGGACTGCCCTGTCAAACTGATGTTGTGTCCGCCACCGTCATTCACTCGCACGCCCCAACCGCCGAAGTTTACGCCAAAGCCATCATCATGCTAGGCAGTAAAACAGGGTTGGAATGGATTAACCAACAGTGGGAACGCGCAGCTTTAATCGTCTGTCATGATGGCTCGGTTATTGCAACCGATGCCTTTGAGCAATTTATCCTAGAAGGAGTATCCGAATGAAACGCTATACCGTCTTTATCCTATTCGTCCTAGCTCTGTTTTCCGCTCAAGGTGTATTTGCGCAGGATTTGCAAAAAATCACCCTGAACGATGCGACCCCCGGCATTGATGTCGTGGTCAGCACACCGCCCGGTACAACCGGTGCAGTCGCATTGCAATTGAGCGGTGTATCGGTCACAGTTACCGATAATGCTGGCAATACCGTATTCCAGATGGCTGACCCACGAACACACAGTCTGGAGTTACATTTCGCGCCCAATTCAGCCCCACACACCATCACGGTTGAACGGCTTCCTGGCATCGCGGAGGCTTATGTCACCACATCGTCACAACTTGATCTGACTCAGCCTCTGGGCGCACAGCTCATTTCGAGTGGAACGGTCAATCTCGGTCAGGAACTGGATACGCAGCTTTCAGCCAATACACCAGGAGCAACACTATCACTGGCTATCCCCACCGACACAGTGACCGGAAAACTCATTGCATCCTTCCCCGGCACATCGGCAACTGCCCAGATTATCGACAGCAGCGGCGTGAGTATTGCCAATCTTCAGCCCGGTCAGATTGATGGTCTGAGTCTGACACTCGACAGCGGTAACTATGATATGACTCTGTTGAACAATAATCTATCCAATACCACACTGGCGGCTGTCAGCGTCGTAGCAGATACAGCTACTCCTCTCCCGACAGCGATTGTGATGGGCGACAACTCCAACACTGCACAAACTTCTACTGTCGCTCAAACCGTGTCAAACTGCACGGTCCAAATCGCATCCAGCTCAGTCAATCTGCGCAGCGGCCCCGGTACTGGCTACAGCATTCTCAATTACGGTTTCCGCAATGACTCGCTAACAGTAGGCGGAACCAATACCGAAGGCACATGGCTGCTGGTTGGCAATGCACAGGGTTCGGCCTGGATGGATAAAACATTGGGCAACTTAAGCGGCGATTGCACCAACCTGCAAGCTTACGACATCCCCTATCGTGAAGCCAGCGCACCGCAGATCATCATCCAACCTCCGGCGAACAACGGTGGTGGCAGTCCGGTCTTCGGTGGTAGTAACGGAGGCGATCATGAAGACCATGAAGGCGGCGAACATGAAGGTGACGATTAGTTAACTCGTAGTGAGAGCCTGTCGGTTGACAGGCTCTCACTATTTAAATCAGACCAACAAGTCGTTATTTTCGTGGGGAAAGATAACCTTAGACACTCGCCATACATCCAAAACCTCACATGACGGGAACACGAATGACAAAAGTTGACCCTTTGTCAATCCCATCACTTGAAGCAGTCACAGTGGCATCATATTGTTCGAGGATTTCACGAACAATCGGCAGTCCCAGACCAGTACCCGAAACAATGCGTTCACGCGAACGAGTCGCCCGGTAAAATCGCTCAAACAGGTTCGCTTTTTCTTCCGGCAAAAAGCCCTCTCCGGTATCCCTAACTTCTAAACGTAACAAGCCTGATTCGCAGGCCGCAGACAGATAAATTTCTCCACCTGCCGGGGTATATTTGCGGGCATTGCTCAACAGATTATCCAACACTGTGCGCAAATCACCGGAACTGATACGCGGCGTTGGCAAGTTATCGGGAATTTCAGTGTGCAGATTCAACCCATCCTGCTGCGCCTGAATGCGCCAGTGCCGCGCAATATCGCTCAACAACAGTCCAATATCAAACGGCTCATTTGAAACACGATGTTTAGCCTCATCCAAACGAGCCAGAATCAAAAGCGACGTGACCATTTCTGACATTCGGTTGAGTTCATCGGCGGCTTCGCGCAAATAAACTTGTTTCTGATCATCAGGCAAGGTTTCATCGCGCATGGCTTCGATGCGGAGGCTCAAACTCATGAGGGGCGCACGAAGTTCGTGGGCGGCGTTGCTCACAAAACTGCGCTGAGCCGTAATCAACGTATTCAAGCGTTCGACCATAAAATTAAACGAATCACCAAGCTGTCCAATCTCATCATTGGAGTTCATATGGATACGTTCGTTGAGCGCACCAGCAGCAATGCGTAATGCCGAAGCATTCAACTGCTGAATAGGTCGTGCGAGACTCTGCCCAACCCACCAACTCATTGCAGCCGAAAGCAGCACCACTGGAAGCCAAACACCCGCTAGTTGAAGACTTTGAGCATGAGCAAGGTCGTAGGCTGGTCGTAAAGGCGCGCGAATCTGCAAAATCGCCTGAATTCGACTTTCTTCTGAATCGATGGGAACGGCGACGTAATACATCAAATTACCCGATTCATCGACACGAATATCGCGGCCAACATTTCCGGCCTGGGCAATAGCGATTTCAACAGAAGGCGACAGGGGATTCATGGAAGGCTTCTTGTCGCCCGTAAAAGCGATCAAATTCAAGCCGGGATCGAATAAAACAAGTATACGATCAGTATGTGGGCGAAGGCGTGTAAGCAGAGCTTGTACAGCTTGTTGATCGGCTAAACCACCGTCCTCAGATTCACCAAGCTGGCCTAAAATCGAATTGGAAACAATCAGCACTTCGGATTCAAGATCGCGTTCGTAAAATTCCAGCGTCGTATCCTGCAAGCGGCGGCTGGCGATAAAAAAGAGGAGCAGTCCACCAATGGCCGTTAGCAGGGTAAAGGTAACGACCAACCGCAGGCGAATACTGATTTTGAATCGGGGCATAACTAGCCCTCCGCCGGGTCGCTAAAGCGATACCCAACCCCTCGTACAGTCTGTAAATAAACTGGATGGGTCGGATCATCTTCCAGTTTGGAACGCAGCCAACTCATATGAACATCCAGTGTACGGGTATCACCAAGCCAATCCGTGCCCCATATGCGGTCAAACAGTTCGTCGCGTTTGACAACCCGTTCGGTATTCGACATGAGCAAGACCAGGATGTCATATTCTTTCTGACGCAGGTTGACAAGCTGCCCTTTCTTCGTAACCGTATGAGCCGCCAGATTAACTTCAAGATCGCCAATCTGCATAACCTGTGGAAGCTGGATACGCATATCGAGATTGACACGGCGCAGCATCGCCCGTACATGAGCATGAAGTTCCTGAAAGCCGAAGGGTTTGACCAGATAGTCATCGGCTCCCAATTCAAGGCCGTGTATGCGGTCAACACTGTCATCCAGTGCTGTGAGCATGATAATGGGCACACTGGTCTGCTGGCGAATGGCCTGGCACACCTGCCAACCATCCATACCGGGCAGCATGACATCCAGCACAATGACATCAGGGTGTTCGCTGAGGGCTTTGCCCAGACCAGAATGCCCATCGTGAGCAACCGAAACCTGATAGCCAGCGCGTTCAAAGGCACTCCGAAGCGGCTGGGTTAACATGCGATCATCGTCAATCAACAGGATGTGTGTCACGATTGTATAACGGGAAGGATAAGGGGAAAATTATTTTCAACTGCAAAAAGGGGTGACAGATGTCACTGGAAGCGGCTGACACAGGCTGGTTGTTAATCTTGTGTTGGACGAGGGTTGGAACTGCAAAGATTAATGCTCTGTTTAACAGGGACATAACAGAGAGTTGAGGGAAAGCCGTTGAGGTCATACGGGAAAGAAAAGTAGAATAACAGAGACATAACAGAGCGACATGCGATATACCTCTACGGGAGCGGGTTGTAAAACAGCGCATAAATGCCCGAAAAACTGACGAAAATGGATGAAGCGGGTATGTTGGCGTAACATTTGCAGATTCTAACGATGGAAATGAAAGTGCTGCGAAAAGGAAGTGGGTGAGTTTTTGGAAATGGAGGGCAGCAGACATTTATTTGCCGGATTAAGCTTTCATGATGATGGCAACCACTACTCATATTATCATAGAACACTCGTTCTTTTCGTTCGAGTTTTCAAACAGAGGGTAGAACAACAATAACTGGTGGATACTTCAAAAGCCCTCACCCCCCAACCCCTCTCCCAACCGGCGAGTACGCCCAGGCGAGGGGAGAAAAGGCAAATCTGGCGCGGGAAATTTTCATTCAAAACAACGTCCATCTTTTAGCACGGTGCTACCAAACCGAGGCGTTTGAATCATTTGGCGGGTTGAATCTGAACCATGAAACATGACAATTATCACTACTTACTCAAATTAGAAAACGATAACATTAAATCAAATATTCAGGTTCATCAATAAACCATGAGTTTTCTTCCCAATCAATTTGGTGTGATCAGTTTATCCGATGCTGGAAGTACGTCCATCCATCCAGAGGCAACTCCATTGTTCGAAAAGGCGCGGTTGTCATACAACCTTTGCAGCATGTTTGCATGGGTAGCAGACCAGAAGCGGCGGTTAGCGACATTAGAGGATGCGGCAAAAGGTATCCCCTCCAATACCGCCCATAAAAATGCGATACAGGTCGTTCCGATTAAGCAAATCAAAGGCACCGTGAATCGATCTGATGATTTTGACCGAATCGCGTCAATGATGCTTAAAGGGGAAGTCCTCCCGCCTGTCGAACTGGCGCAGGTTGGAGAAGATTATTTCGTGATTGACGGGCATCATCGGATTTCGGTGGCACGAATGCTGAAATATGAGCAAATCGACGCTGTTATCTGCGCAGTATATGAGGCACTTAAATAGTCTGGTGAGACCTACTGATTCAGCGAAAGACCGGACAAATCCATTTTGACGGCTATTAATTCCAATGAGTCAATCTGACGAATATAGACTGTATCCTGATAAGCTGTAATCCAAACTGAGAAACGAGGATCGGAATTAACGGCTAAAGCATTTGCCGAACTAGTATCAACGCGGCTCAATTCGACATTCCCTAATACACGACCCGTTTGAGGATCAAGTATTTCAAGTTCATTGGGCAATGCATATATCACCATTACATCATTCAACAAAGCAGGCGTACCTGCCATTGGTTTATCAAATTCCCAGAGAAGCTGTCCGGTGAAAAAGTCGTGTGCCTCTACAGAAGTCGAGTTGAAGTAAAGAAATAATATGTCCTTATAGCGAACTACAAAAGGCCATAAAGGATTCAGGGGTGTATTTTGAAAAGTCCCATCAGGAAAGGTCAAGGCATACAAGAGCCAATGATTCTTTATATCCAAAAGCTGTAGACTGTTCTCAGCGGTGGCAAAAAGGCCGAATTGTTCAGAAAGGTATACTGGACTTCCCATATCGGTTTCAGTTTGGATCAGTTCTCCCGTTTTATTCGAGACTATGTAGACTTTTCCATAATAATCGGGGAGATACAATTTGCTATCAATTTCATAGATAGGATGTATGGAGCGGAAACCTATATTCTCCCCTTGTGTCCATAATATATGCCCTTGAAAATCCAGTTTGGTCATCCCAGAGACACCGAGAAAGATGTATCCATCTGTCACTGTGAATATTCCTGATGGATATTCAAACGGTCTATAGCGCCATCTTTCCTGCCCCGTCGCAGCATCATACAGATTCTCTGTAGCATTGGTATCACATGATGAGGTTCCGCTGAATTCGCCATAGAGGACACCATCCTGATTAGCGACAATACCTGTGTTCGGAAATCCTAAATGTACATTGGGACGAGGACTCCATTCCGCTCTTTGCCACAAAATTTGGGCAGGAGTGGTTGAGGATGTTATTTTCCAATTTGAAGACGGAACCAAAAGAGCATCTTCACGGTCACAATTGACCTGCGATATGCCCCAATTCATGAAATAGGCAAGGGCAATAATGGCAACAATGCCCACAATAATTCGTTGGAGCAATGGTCGAGGCTGTGTTGTCATGATGAGTAATAGAAATCTATCCTATGAGCACCACATTAGGTGTTCGTTCGCCATCGTTCCCAGCGCGTTTGCGATCCGCAATCGGCTTGACGGGTGGACATTCCCACGCCATCGGCTCGGTTTGGGAGCGGGTTTCCTTGAACTTGGGCAGGATGCCACAGGCAAAACACTGGTCACGGCAGTCCACGCGCGTTTCGCCCTTGATGCTCATGAGATAATCGTCCTTGAGGAATTTCTTATGGACGGCGGCATCGATATGATCCCAGGGGAAGACTTCATCCAGACCACGCTCGCGATGGGTATAAAAGTGCGGTGTCAGACCATTCTCCGCCAGCGCTTGCAACCATCTGTCGTGATGATGCTGATCCTGCCACGCATCGAACTTGCAGCCTTTTTCCCAGGCGGACTGAATGGCACGTCCTAAACGGCGATCCCCCCGGCTCATGATGCCTTCAAATTCACTTTCGTGGATGCCGTTATAACGCAGGTGGAGTCCATGCCCCTTCAGCTGATCTTTCAGCAGACCGATTTTCTGGTAGACCTGATCGTGGGTATCCTGTGGAACCCACTGGAAGGGTGTATGCGGCTTGGGGATGAAAGTGCTGACACCGACATTGACATTGGCTTTGCCGCCAACCAGTTTTTGACCTTCGCGCAAAACAGCTTTGCAAAGGTTGACGATAGCCTGCACATCGTCCAGGGTTTCTTCGGGATGCCCGATCATGAAATAGAGCTTAATGGTCCGCCAGCCGCGTGAATAGACCGCGCGAGCCGCTTCCAAGACCTGCTCATCCGGCACATATTTATTGATGATGTCACGCATCTTTTCGGTGGCGGCTTCGGGAGCAAAAGTGAAACCGCCGCGCCGGGTATCACCCAATTTATCCAGTAAATCGGCGCTGGTGCTTTCGATGCGCAGGCTGGGCAAACTGAGGCTTAAGCCGGAATCATGATAGTGGTCGTGAACGGCATCGGCTAATTCATGCACATAGACATAATCGGACGAAGAAAGGCTCAAGAGGCTGATTTCTTCAAAGCCCGTGTTGGCGATGATTTCGGCAATCGCGCCCATGACTTCGGCAACCGGACGTTCGCGCACCGGACGGGTAATCATCCCGGCATGGCAGAAACGACAGCCGCGTGTGCAGCCGCGCATAATCTCAATGGGCGCACGATTGTGAACGGTATCGATATTCGGCACTAAAAATTTGGTAAAGGGCTTGGGCAGCACAGGAACGATGCGCTTTAAAACTCGTTTGGGCGCTTCTGGTACATTGGGAACTGCCGCTGCCACTGAGCCATCTTCGTTATAAGTGACATCATAAAAACGGGGGATATACATGCCCTGAATACGGGCGACGGCTCGTAGTTGGTCGAAACGGCTCTGTCCACGCATAGCCTGCATGGTACGAGCGACTTCGACAATGATTTCCTCGCCCTCGCCAATAACAAAAGCGTCAATGAAATCCGCTACAGGTTCCGGGTTATAACAGGAATGTCCACCCGCGATGACCAATGGATAGCTTTCGTCACGGTCTTCGCTGCGAATCGGCATCCCCGCCAAGTCCAACATATTCAGCACGTTGGTATACAACTGCTCATAAGGCAAGCTGATACCCAACAGGTCAAAGTCTCGAATCGCACGTTTATTTTCGAGCGAATAGAGTGGAATGCCCTGCGCACGCATAGCCTCTTCCATATCGACCCAGGGGCTAAAGACACGCTCCGCCAGCATATCCGGTTGGTCGTTAATTTGCTCGTAGAGAATCATGATGCCCAGATTGGACATGCCGAGATCATAAATATCGGGGAAAGCCAGCGCGACTTTGAAATCGATGGTATCCCAATTTTTGACCACACTGTTGAACTCACCGCCGACATAACGCCCCGGTTTGGTCACTTTCGGCAGGATTCTTTTCAACTGGCGTTCAAGTAATTGGGCATCCATTAGGCCATCCTTCAGGGTATAATTTCTATGATTGACATCATCATTATACCTATCAGTAGATAGGATGGGTAGCTTTGATCAAACGGGAAGTTGCTTGCTTTTTCATCTGCATTTTATGGATTATCTCTCCCATCACAGCGCAAGATTCGCCTGTCGTTATCAGCGCTGACAACATCACGCGCCTGCAATCTGTGGCGCACATTGATTTTTCGGATGCTCCAGCCGAAGCCGGAAAAATCGATAACGGCTGGTTCGCAATGGATGCGTGGGGCGAAAAATATGCCGTGAAAAATCGAGCTGACCATCTGGTGATCTGGAACGATGCAGGTCAGATGCTAGATCAGTATTTCGTAGAAGGAGAAGATGGGCTGCCTGCAACAACACTCGATTTTGCGTTTGATGGATGGGGGGCAAGCGTGGTTTCCGCCCACTCCGACGGCAAATATCTGTATGCGGCACGTCATTTTCTACCGGGGAATTTCATTATATTCAGGACTTTATCAATCGATACGCCTCTCAGAGTGTGGGTCAGTTATAACGGAACCGATATGCTGGAAATGTCGTCCAACGATCCGCTAACTGGACGTTACGTGATGGAAATCCATCCCCAGAGTCCGATTGATGAATCAAAATCGGAACCGATAGATTTAATTCCCAGCGAAATTCACAAGTTTTCTTCTGGCCCGGAGAATGACCCGGATGCATTCTTGCGCATTGGGCGAATCGAAGCGCCCTATGCTATAACGCTCACCAGAGGTAGTTTGCTCAAGCTGTGGAATCTGGAACAGGATGGGGGCATTGTTATTGGTCAGGCACAGTTGAGCGAATTACCGGGTATGGGCACGGTCAATACCCATTTTGAAGATTTTCCTGAAACGCAGCCGCCGGATTATTTCGCGTGGCGCGATGGTGAATCGAAGGCACTGCACCTGCTGAATATCAAGACAGGTGAAGATCGTGTCGTGGCGGATTTGGGTGGAACGTATCTGCCGTTTATGGCGCTGACTCCGGCGGCGGATGTGATTATCGCGGTCAATGCAGGTTTGGAACCTGTCGTGACAGCGTGGAATACGACAAACGGCGAAAAATATAATTTAGGGGAATATCGTCAATGTAATCGCCAGCCGGATATGGTGAGGCTGAGTCAGGATGGAACTACACTGGTTATCGGATGCGATGGTGGATTAGACATCTGGCGTATCGAAAATGAATTGTGATTCGAATTTAGGGTTGTTCCGCGCGCGCTTCCAATGAATAATTACCATAAAATATCCTGGCATGAAAACCAGAATGTTTGCGAATAGGATTGTTAAATCATGGTACTGTATAAACAGGGATAGAGACGTGTCTGTTCATACAGGTTATTTTTGTCGTCTATACGGGATTGGTGATTTCCAACCCTTTGCGCAGGATTTATCTACGGGAGCATAAGACTTATGGACTGGTTTGAACGACTGGTTTCCAATCGTTATGTCGAGGTGGCACTTGTTACCAACAACCAGGGACAGCTTTTGCGCTCATCCCGCGCTTTTGGTCGGGATGACGAAATGCTCCCCTCCATGTTACAAGCGTTGGAAATGCTGGCGCAAACCTTGACAACCGAATTGGGCTGCGGCTCAGCACATATGGTGCAGCTTTCCACCGAACAGGGTCATCTTCTCTTATTCCCGGTACTGCAATCGGCGTATTATGTGGTTGTCATGGTGGAACGTACCGCACCACTGATGCTGGTCATTATTGGGGTTGAGCGAGCGTTACGGGATTTGAGCGAAAGTGACTTCATGATCTTTGATGATGCGCCGGAATTGGATGCCAACGAGCTTATTGAAGCTGTACGGGAGTGGCTGCACCGCCCCAACAAAAACAAGAATTGAGATTTTTTTCAGATTTGGACTAGGTCAAACGGACAAAAATCAGTTACAATATGGTTAGTTTCCGGTTTGATAAACAACAACCTACACAACACAACCAGGTCGTAATGATGTCCAACGAAAAAAATTCCACTCATGATAAGCAGGAAAGTAGAGCTTGCCCTTACTGTCAACGCCATTTCCTATCGCTTGACCAACTGACCCTCCACATCGTGACACGCCATACACGCAGTGGAAAGCCCACCAGCGATAAGCCCGCTACAGCGGGTGGTGCTAAGTAAGCGGCGGCACATCTTAAGCATCAGTTGTGAATAGGTTAGGAAGTTACTAACTGTTGGTAGCGGCGGTTGCGTTCTTCCCATTCAATGCTACTGGGATTCAATACACCAACCTGCTCCAAGCAAAATGAGGCTGACACAGCGCCTGCTGCACCTGCCTCGCGCAACATTTTTCCTTCAATGATGCCCCATAATAGTCCGCCACAGTAGGTGTTACCAGCTCCTGTCTGATCAACCACATGTGGTACATGTACGGCATCGATAAAATACCGCTCGGCAGTTTCCCGGCAGGCCACAATTGAACCCGCTTCCCCCATACGCAAGGCGACCTTCCGAGCGCCATCCTCAAACAAGGTGTCAATCAACTTATCGGGCGGCAGGTTTCCATAAACCGACTGGGCTTCCACCAAATTGGGCGATACCAGATCAATTTTGCATTCTTGCAGTACAGCCCGCATTTGTGATCGATTATCTGCTGTCATAATCTGCTGCAAGGGTTCCCACAAGATAAAACCGGATAGCACCGCGCTCCACTGTCTGATACTTTCAAAATCCTGCAAAAGATAAAAGCCTTGTGACTGCTGAAATTCGGCTGGCAAATGCTCTGGCTGTGCGCCCCGAATAAACGGCAGGGTTTCACGAACTCGATAGAGTTCCCGCCGCGAGCCATCTTCCTCAAAAAGCTGCCATGCCCGAATTTGCGGAATGTCGAGCACATATAAGCCACGTGTATCAAAATATAAGTTCAGATGTCCGTGAGCCGATTCCGGCAGCCCCTGCCCCACAGGTGCGACAATAGCGGGACGTTCGCCCCACAGCGCCGCTCCCATCAAAGCATGAACTACTCCGCCGCCCAACTGCGCCATGTAGGTTTGACCACTGGGCAGCACAATATCGTCGATAAAAACCGCGCCGATACCAACTATTCGAGGAGTTTCAGCAGTCATCATCCCAGTTCAGTTAAAGCGGCTGCGATTTGTCCGCCGACGCGCGCATTATTAACCAGCAACGCCACGTTAGCGCGTTTCGATTCGCCACCTGTAAGCTCGGCAACCCGCGCCAGAACAAAAGGTGTAACCGCTTTTCCGTGTACGCCTTGATGCGCTGCCTCATCAGTCGCTTGCTGAATAGCCCGTTCAGCTTCCGCTTCCGGCATCGCTTCAGATTGTGGCACAGGAACCGTTATCAGGATGCCATGTTCCATACCTAAATCATGTGCCGCCGCGATAATCTGCGCCGCTTTACGAGGCGATTCGACACAGGTATCGACGGGCAAGCCGCTGCTGCGGGTGTAGAAAGCAGGCAAGGTATTTGTTCCAAAGCCAATAATGGGAACCCCATTTGTTTCGAGAACTTCCATTGTAAGCGGTAGATCAAGAATGGATTTCGCCCCGGAACATATGACTGCAACTGGTGTGCGTCCTAGTTCGATCAAGTCAGCGGATACATCGAAGGGCTGTCCCCGGTGTACGCCGCCAATCCCCCCTGTGGCAAAAACACGAATGCCTGCCATATGCGCCACAATCATCGTTCCGGCGACGGTTGTCGCGGCATCTTCGCCTAAACCAACCGCAATCGACAAGTCACGACGGCTGCATTTACGCACACTATTGGTCGGAAGCGAACCTAAGCGTTCTACATCGTCGGGCGTAATGCCAACGGTAATCTGACCTTTCAAGATCGCGATTGTGGCAGGGACAGCACCACTTTCCCGGACAGCCGCTTCCATCGCTAAGGCTGTTTCGACATTGGCAGGGTACGGCAGGCCATGTGTGATTAAGGTGGATTCAAGCGCTACAACAGGGCGATTACTGTGCAGCGCATCGGAAACTTCGGGAGATACATGTAAAGGAGAAGCCATACTCTTGCTATTGCTCGTTCGCTAGTCTAAAGATTGGAGGGTTATTTTACTCAAACAAAACCGACCTGCATAGCTGTACAGGTCGGTATCCGGTAAACGAATCAGGGCTGGAGCCGCACCGGAGTGCGACCCCACATCAGGTTTTAGGGCAGGATACGGATGGCATCGATGTTCAGGAACTTTCCTGGGGCGCGGTTCTCAATCACGATGCTATGAGTACCATTTCCCAGACCGTAGAACACGATGGGTGTAAAGTATCTGGTTACAGCCGAATTCTGACTGAACTGCGTGCAGTCCTGTCCCACAGAGGTGGTGATGCAGAGCAGCGCGTAGTTACTGCCCTTCGCATTAGCTGTCTGGTACAGCACCAGCGCATTACCATTTACCGACAGCTGTGCAATCGCACCAGCGGTTGAGGTATTGGTTTCTGTCTTATCCCACTGACCTTTCGGCGGCGTAGACTTTCCAACTACGCTGCTCCAGAAGAGACCCTGCGAGAGAGTCATGTTTACGACACTGTCGTCATACAGAGTACCCGCCGTCAGAGGACTGCCGCTGATGCTGCCGAAGATAGCAACGGCATCAACCTTCAGCGCATCTGTCGCGACGATTGTTGTATCGATCAGCCGAATCTCAACGGTGTAGTCATTATTTGGCAGACCATGAACGTCAAACCCATACTGATAAGCCGTAGCAACCAGAGGCTCTCCGCCGTTCCGCTTATGCCAATCAGCAACTGTAGTATCCGTCGTGCGGGTATTGCAGAGGACATCGCCCGCGCTCAGATTACCTTCCTGTTCAAGCACTGTGTTACTGGCAGGGAAAGGATCCGAACTGGTTGTCAGCTTATAGCACATACGGAAATCCGCGCCGTAAGCATCCGCCTGGGTGATAATTGAGAAACCTGTACCGCTGAACTTGAAGTTCAGAGTCGGGTCATCGCCGGCTGCCGCTGAACTCTTCGCCAGCGCAATCGTGCCGCCAAAGCCTTTTGCAGACACAGTTCCAGTCGTGGGCGTGAGAGTCCATGTACCTGTTCCACCTGCATCAATCAGGCCGCCCGACGCAAAGAGGAAGTCGTCGTAAATACCTGCTACCAGGGTCGTACCGCTAATCACCTGGAAACCGTCGATACGGAAATAGCCAGGGGTCAGCGCACGGAAGGAAAGCGTGACTGTCGTGCCATCAGCACCAAGCGCGCTCAAGACACTTTCGGTCAACAGGATATGATTGGTGGTCCGCAGATTCGTAATGATGGTGCAGTCCGGCGCTGGCGTTCCTTCGCTTCCATGTACACCGTTGGCACAGACCAGCAGCTTATCCGTGTTGGCCTTGTTAGCAGCTCCTGTGTAGAGAACCACCGTAGATGCACCATCGGCTCCAGCGCCACTGGGGATCGTCACACGCAGTGTGGCGACTGGCCCGGCATACAAGGCCGAGACTTTGTTTTTCGTATCGATGACACCCGCATAGCTTGAGTAACTAAAGCCTTTGCCTGCGCTACCTGTGAAGCTGAACCAGCTTGCCGACGGGAGCAGTTGCAGATAGGGATTTCCGCTTCCGTCAACTGCATTTTCATTGTAGTAGCCCGCTGGCACCACCGTCGGAACCGGGGTTCCAAACACTTCCACATAATCTATCCGCATCCGTGATGGCGTGTAACCAGCGAGCCTCGGAGCGTTGGTCAGTACCGAGGTTCCATCCTCGACACCCCGGACGCGCACTGCATAGGTACTGCCTGTTGTCAATCCAGTGACGGTGCGGCTCACGTTATTGCTGGTTGCTGCTCGTTCATCCTCGTAGGTGAAGCAGCGGGTCGCAGCACCTGCCGGGAAGCCCGTGTTATTGTTCGAGTTGTAGCAGACTTCAACCTCGCCGCCGAACTTATCCTCAACAGTGCCGATGGCAAAACCCGTTGCGTTGGTGATGTGGAAAATCATTTCCGCATCATTGTCTGATGTCTGGCGGACGCGCCCATCGGTATAGACCTTATTAAAGACAGATGCCCAGGCAATTTCACTTCCAGTCAGGTTCGGATTGCTGTAAGCCAGCGCCGGATAGTTATCCTCGTAGAAACCGGGGACGAGCGCCGCAGTGCTGGATGCATTGATTACTTCCACTGCATCGAGGATGAAGGTTCCATAGTCCAGCGTCATGATACTCACCACATGAGCGCTGGTGTCATCAATCTGTCCCAGACCTGCGCCGGGGCTGTTGGGGTCATTTAAGAACACCTGAACACCAGCCTGCTTGGCGGTAGCCACATTGTTCTGTACCAGTGTGCAGTAACGCTTGGTCTGGTCACCCGTTGGGGCAGCACAGACGATCACTGGAGCATAACCAGCTTTCGTATCGCGATAGAGGATAATTGAGTTACCACCGGTTGTACGGAAGACTACTCCTGCACCAATCACATTGGTAATCTGATCGTAATCGCTACCAGAGTTCTGAGCAGCAGTCTTGCCGCTAACACTCTTCCAGCCATTACCAACATAGATGAAGTTGTTGTCAGCAGCGGCGTTCACAAAGCTGGTCTCATAGCGAGTACCAACTGTGAGCTGGTTAAGACCTGTCCAGTTATCACCAAATACCTCAACTGCGTCGAGATTCATGGTCAGTGGCAGTGATGTGGCGACATGGGCTGCTGGCTGGAGATTATCCGCCAGCATTTGCACCACAACGGTATGATCACCGGATGGCAGTCCATGAATGACACGTTCTGCCTGATTACGGGTGGTGGCGCTCTGGTTATCAAAGAGCTGGCAGGTGCCACCGAGAACAGTCGCCACGTCGGTGGAAAGGCTGTTCACCCAGCAGATTTTCACTGCGTCGGCAAACTTATCCAGCATGAACTTGACACCAAAGCCAGTGCCATTGAACTGGAACAGCACACCTTCATTCAAGCCATTGCCGGGTGAACCGACATCGGCACTCAGGAGCCGGAGCGAACCACCGGATGCCGCCGCATTGACCACATCCACGAAGTTGCCTGGATTTCCGCTGGGCAAGACGGTGTATATGCCGGCATTTTCAGTGAAGTAGCTCAAGGACGGGTGATTTTCCTGGAACAGGCCTGCCGTCAGCGCCGCGCCACTGACAAGGGGTCGCACGAAGTCGAACGGCATCATCTTACCATCCGCATTCCGTATGGCGACCCACTTCGTGCCCGTCGTAACTGGCACGGTAGCCGTTTGCAGATAACCAAAGGGCGCAACATTGTTATTGACTGTCGTTGCCGCGCAACCGGATGAATTCGTACCAATCGCGCCTGAGCAAACCGCGACACTACCGTAGGCGGAAAGGGTCTGGCGCACATAATCAATACCCGTACCCGTGAAACCATTCAGTTCAAAGTAGATGATCGAACCCTGCATGGTTCCGGTGTGCTGACTGCCGCCCGATGCGGCTGATGCTGCCGCGGAAGTAAAGCTGAAGTACGGGAAATAGGTAATGCGCGAGTCGGTGTTTTCGACGTTACCAGTGACGCTGGACGCGATTTGCTGACTCACCGTACCGAGAATGTCCACACGATCAACGAGGAGGGGTTTGCTGGAGTCGTTGTTGGTAATTTTCACCGTGTAGGTCGTATTGGTGAAACCAACATAGGTCAACGCAACAGGTTTCTTCGCAGATGTTGCACCAACAGGTACCAGCGGTTGGTTAATAACGTTGCAGGTGGGAGCCGTCTGAACACAGAGCGTGTAACTTGTGCTGGTCGCGCTTGACTCTGCAAGAACGATGCTGAAGCCGGTGCCCGTGAACTGGAAGGTAAAGGCATCGCCGCTGTTGCCCGTACCGGTGCTCTTTACAAATTTGTCGGTTGCTACGCCTTCAGCAGTCGAGCCTGAAAGCCATGAGCCGGTAAAGCTGGCGTTGAAGAATGGGTGATTATCCTGATACATGCCTGACACCAACGTACCGCCTGACGGGTATACACCGATTGCATCGATATACAGGTTTTTCGCATGATCCAGCATCGTTACGCTGATGGCGTAGTCGCCGGGACCACCCGCATTCAGCGCAATATCGGCTGCGCTGTTATCCAGCGAGATCGTCAGATTGCCGCGTGTCGAAAGGGTTGTGGTGGTCTGGCAGAACCAGGTCGCGCTGCCGTTCGCTGAACCAACTTTCTTGGCACATATACGTAAGTGCGGACTGGTCGTTCCAACATCAAAGAGTGTGACGAGGTTCGCACCTGTCACGTTGAAGGTGGCTTCGGCACCATAGCGATTTGCCAGATGTGAAGTCTTATTCAAGTTAGCCGCTGCGCTCGTGCCTGTACGGAGTGTCCAGGTACCATTGCTCGGCCCATAGCTGATATATGGAGCGCTACTGCTGTTGACAGCATCATCGTCGTAGATGCCCGGAGCCATTGTCGGAGTACCGCTGGTGTTGTAGATTTCAACACCATCCACCGTAAAGCGATTCCGCGTGGCGTGGTTTTCTGTGATGGTCACGGTGTAGGTATCCAGCGGAAGTCCGGTGATACTGTGAGATGCACCATACTTCGCGCTTCCGAAATAACTATCGAACACCTGATTCAGGTAGTCATTCGTGCCAGCACCATTGATGTCAACATCGAGTGTACCGCTCAGGGCATCAAATTGAGAGATGAGCGAGAAGCCGGTACCGGTGAAGCTAAACGTGAGGCTGGCACCATCCAGAATGGACTGCATTGCGCCGCCATCCGAGTAGCTCTTCAGCGGAATATCTTTCCACTGGGATCGAATTGGCTTTAGTGGATCAGTCGTATTGCTGTAGACCAATGCAGGGTCATTTTCGTCGTATACACCCGCAGTCAGGGTTGTTTTCTTACCCAATTCGAAAGCATCCAGCGCAAAAGCGCCCGCGTCCATTGTCATTACGCTGACAATGTGCGCCCCTGTTGAACCAAGTGGCACGACAATTGGCTGCTGGTAGCCTGCGCCACCATTGGTATTGATGATCGTGCAAGTACGGTTCGTGATGGTCGCGCCATTGACACAAACCTGTAAGGCAGCGCTCTTTGTGGTCATCCCTCGATAGATGATAAGACTATCTGCGCTACCCGCCGTACCATCCGTGCTAAATACAACACCTGTTCCTACAGATGCGGAAATGCTGTCATAATTCTGACCGGAGTAAAGTGCTGCCGATTTTCCGCTAACACTCTTCCAGGTATTTCCAAGATAGACGAAGGTATCATCAGCCGACCGGTTGACAAAACTGGTTTCGTAGCGTGTACCAAGTGTGTCGAGAATGTTCCCCGGCATCGGATTGTGGTTATAGACCTGTATCGCATCAATACCCATCGTAATCGGCAAATACGTGCTAATATGAGCCACAGGTTCACCCTGGTCACCCAGCATTTGCACAACTACACTGTAATCAGCGAACGGCAGTCCTACGACGGTTCTCGCCGCCTGATACTGCGCAACTGAACTTTCATTGTCGAAGGTCTGGCAAGCACCCGTATTTAGTACGTCAGCAACGCTGGTGCCATCTGGGTTATTCGCATAAATATTGTTCTTCCAGCAAATCCGAACTGCATCGGACTTACGATCCATCGTGAAGTAGGTGGAGAAACCCGTACCACTGAATTGGAAGAACATACCTTCGTTCAGGTTAAGCGTATCTGCTCCGGCAGCAGCCGAGTCCGCATTCAGCAGTTTATACTTACCGCCGGATGCCTTCGCATTTACTACATCGGTGAAGTTAGCACTGCCACCAATTGGGTCAAGGGTATAAGTGCCACCACTCTCACTAAAGTAGCGGATACCTGGGACATTCTCTTCGAAATAGCCCGGTGTTAAGGCTCCACCACTGTTCAGCACCTGAATTTTATCGACATTGAAGGGTTGGTTGGTCAGGCTGAAGATCTCAACCGTGTGGCTATTATCCAGACCCCACGGACTTCCCCAGCCCGTTCCGGCGACTGGGCCATTATAGTCAAATTCATCTTCCTTGATGATTACCGGATTACCCGCAAACTTCAGGTCTTTGATGACACAATGTGTGCTCTGGTCGCCAGCAATATCGCCCTGTGCACGATCAACACAGATCAGTATCTTATTGCTGTCGGTATTGCCAGCATAGCGATACCAGTTTATGGTATTTGCCTGATCTGGAATGCGGAAACTGACGAATGGGCCGACAAAGGGTACGCCCTTATTGATGCTGGTCAGACTACCATTGGAGGCTTTTGTGAAAACGGTATTTAACGACCAAGTATCTTCCTTGCCCCCGCCGAAAACAATTGGGCCGAGATTATCATCTTCAGTCGTTCCGATGGATAGCGCCGCAGTGGGCTGCTGATTGAAAACCACAATCGAGTCCACATACATGCGACCACCCGTTGGGATACTGGTCACATTCAGGGTGACTTCATACTCGACAGTAGGATCAAAGCCGAAGAAGGGTCGGAATACATTGTAGGTCGTGGCTGTCGCCGCACCGTCACTATTATCAAAGCTCTGGCATACCTTGAGCGCTGGGGTAATCGCCTTCGCTACACAGATGTCGTATTTGGTTCCGGTGGTCGCAGTCTTGTACTTCTCCAACACAGTTCCGATAGCAAAGCCCGTACCTTTGAATCTAAAGGTGACATCAGGAATATTGGTGTTCGTCGTAACCATCGCCCGTTGGTTGGACGCTTTGGTATCCGTCAAAGGTGTCCAACCGTAGAAGATCGGAATGACCTGTTTTTCGGTTACTTCATGGAAGCCATTCAGCAGCGGGCTGGTGTCACGGACGATACCCAGCGCATCAATGCTGAGGAGTTTATTTTCCTTATTGATGATGCGAATAGTATTGGCCTGGTCTTCCAGCAAACCATTGCAGGAGACTACGTACATCGCGGTAGTTAGATTCGAAATCAAGGTACCAGTCGCGCTTGTACCAGAGGTCGTACAAGTAACGCCACCTGCTGAGGAGTTATAGCGCCCGGTTGTTGGATTAAGCGTCCAGTTAAATGGAACCGAAGACCCGCCATTATCCAACTGCAATTCCCATTTGCCGCCCGCTTTATTACCCTGCATATACAGGGCAAAACCGGCACCGGTCATCAGGAACTCAGCCGTATCATTCACGGTAGATGTATTGTGCAGTGTGTTGTTGATATTCGGTTCACTATAAACCGGTATCCACAGCCCTGGATCGCTATTGGTCGCGCCATGATAGTCAAACGCGAAGCTGGTATCGTCATGCAAACCGCTGTCCGGTATTGAACCTACAACGCGAATAATAACCGTGCCCGTTGTTGTGTCATTCGCTCCATTGGTTGCCGGATCATCCTTAATGGTATAGGTGAACTCAATGAAACCAACCTCACCCGTCTTGGGGGTAACGGTAATCAGACCTGAGCTGCTCACCGCCGCCACAGCCGCATTAATTTCATCCTGCGAACTGCTGCTGTTGTTCGTATCCAGAAGTTTCAGATTTTCGTTAGGCAGCCCAGTTGTTACCACTGAAGGGGCGCTGTAGGTAAACGGATAATCCGCCTGATTTCCACTTTCCGAGAAGCGGAAATTCTGGAATTTGGCATACGGACGCAGACGGAACGAAATTGGTGTATCGGCCTGGGTCAGAATGGTGTAGGTTGGAATGGGTGTTGAGAGCGCCACATCCGGAACTTTCGTGACCGTGATGGTCGCCACATTCGACGTATCAGCAACACCTCCAAATGAATCATGTACCAGATAAGTAAATGAAACCGCAGATTCAGGCGGTGTGCCTGTGTTGTTGTAGAAATTGGGCGGCGGACAATAGGTGATTGTATTCTTCTTTGTGGTAGCGTTGTAACTCAACGCCAGAGGTTGGCCGCCACAAGCATTATCCGTATCGGTAGCGTAGTTTTGCGGGAACCCCAATATCTCAAGCGAGTAGGGCGCAAAACCACCCGACACATATTGATCCATAGCGATGGGTACATTGTTGGTATCTTCCGGGATTGTTACGGTGAAGTCAGTCCCTCCCACGGTCTTGTATTCATATGCTCCCACGTCAACATGTGAACCGTTAATGCGGGTATGTTTCAATACATCCGTAGTAATGATGCCACCCAGATAGCTATCGTTGCCATAATCGATACCGAAACTAGTTCCGATGATCTGGTAGGGATCATCATAAACGCCCGGCTGGAAATTGACGATAAAGTCATTGGTCGGATTATGGAGAGGATCGTCTATGAGATTGTTAAACCCGGCCAGCGAATTAACACAATCTGCCGTCACTCCACCACTATTCCAGCTCCAGTTATTCTTCATACCACTGTCAGCGTTTCCATTGAAATCATAGCAAGCCGTATTCGGGCCAAAATCATCGAAAATCGTTTCAACTGGATCGGTCTCAGAGTGACCATTGTTGAAGAAAATGTTGTTGTTGATTTCGAGTGCGCCGTTACCTGTAGCAGGTTCGCCTGTAAATGAACGCTGAATGACCGCCTTCGCCCCAGCTTCAAGGGATGTCTGATGGGCAACCGTATTATTGACGAAGCGGAAACGTCTGCCCGGCCCCAGGTAAACCACCGGTCCGATATTGTAATTATCAAAGATCGCATTCCCAACGACCTGCACAGGCAGCGCCCCCGGGAAAAGCGGCACGGCACTTGAATCGCTGGAATTTTGAACCGTTATGATGGTTCCGCGTCTGGATGTTCCCTGGAAGTTGTTGAAGATGCGGTTGTTGAAGATATTGGCTGCGGCGTTTTGAAGCCACAATAGGGGAAAACCATAAAATGTGGGTCCCGACTTAACAAGGGTGTTTTCAGTAAACGTATTGTACTGCACCACAATGGGGGTCGTACTGCCCGATCCCTGAATTGTTACTGCGGCTCCAACCACAAGATCCTGACCACTAAAGCGACTGTTCTGAACCGTTACATCCTGACTATTGGTGATGGTGACCGGTGAATTCGGGAAACCTGTAAAGGTACTGTTGTCGATTACGACATGACCAGTGGAATAGCTAACCAGAATGGCGTTGAAATCCGTATTAAAGATATGGGAAGGATAAGTTATCCCACCAACTGTCCGGCTCCCTAGTGGGTGTCCCGGATAAAATTGAAAGCCGCTGATGGTAAAGTCAATATTCGAAGGTGAGCCACTGCTACCAACAGCAATACCTGCATCAGGCTGAACATCATTGTTGACCCAGAATATGCTGTTCAATCCTGTTGGCACAAGGCTTTCGAAGGAACGCAGGCTAACCCCGTCCTTCGAGGTATTGTTATCGATATAGATATCCCCGACGTATTCACCGGGCAGCAGCACCACACAATCGCCTACCTGGGCATTAGCGATTGCCTGAGCGGGGTGAATGTAGGGATTTGTCCATGTCCCCAAACTCCCCGTACTCAAATTTCGTTCAACACTCAGGTTAAACGGACTTACGTAACGAATGCTGCCACTCGCACAGCTAGCGCTGCCATTGGGAAGTGTAGCCGGGTCAGTAGCTATCGCTTCGGGCGGATTTGGATTTCCCAAAACCGCTAAACCCGAACCATAAGACATATCGAAACCATCTGGTTTTATGCCATTGGCTTCGAACAAATCAACTGAATGCGACTGCATATAGTCAACGATTGCAGCCGGTGTCGTCGCAGCAATTTTCGCATCCGTACGAATAAGGGCGGCCATAGCAGCCACATGCGCCGCTGCCGCTGATGTTCCAGTAAACCCATCCGTGTCAGTGTCATCACAGAGACCCAGTGAATCAATCCCGCCGTCGCCGTTGGCATCAAACGAGGTTGAAACCTCAGAAGGTCCAACCAAATCTGGTTTGAATTTATTTCGTGCGTTGAAGGGTCCTGTTGAAGGCGCAGTTCCACCATTGCCAAAGACCGGACCGCGTGAACTACCAGCAAGAAGCGGAAAGTGTTCATAAGGGAATTTATAGGTACACACCGCACCTACTGTCAGGGCATCCGGTGAGTCGCCGGGGCGACCAATCGTGCTGGTGGTGTTGACATTGCTGAAGCCGGAGCCACCTGGGCTGTTTACCACACCAACACCTGTTGCCTGCACTTGCACATAACCCGATGCACTGCCTGAATTAATGGTTAAGGTCAAGGAACACGGTGCAGGAGGCGCGCCAGCACAAGTTGCTGTGTTCGGAACAGTGAACTGATGGCTGGGAGGTATTGAGCCATTTAGCAGCCGCGCTGAGGCAAAAGATAAGTTAACACCACTACCCGTAAGCGTAAAACTCATGTTCTTAGCCGTACCGCTAGGGACCCAGTCGTTCCAGGAAACATTGACATGATCGCCTATATCGGCAGTAATCGCAATTGTCGTAATACTGCCAGTCGTATAGTTGAAATTGACCTGACGACCATTGTTGTTACCAGCGCTAACGATAACCAGTCTATTGCTGGTATTACGGGCATGGTCAATAGCTGTGTAGACATCCTCAGCGCTCCCACCTAAACCAATGCCATCGCCGGGGCCAACATCTACACCCAGATCCATAGTGATGAGAATGATTTGATTGCCATCCGTTACGGCAGTGTCGATCTTATTCGCTAAGGTAGCCGCATCGGTAGCTCTATACAGCTTCACAGCCGCATTAGGAGCAACATCGCAAACAACCTGCAAAACCATGTTACCGTGTGTGCTGGAACCACCGGGATTCGAACCACTCAAACATGCCCATTCACCACCAGCCGAAACGCCAGAAAATCCAGTATCAATAATGGCAACTTTGCTGCCACTGCCCGTCAATCCAGCCAGGTGCCAGTCATTAGTCCCAATAACATCATACCCCTCGCTCAGAACGTTACCAGCCGGGGCATCCGCTGGAGCTGCTGCGTTACCTGTAGAAACGGCCTGACTGGTGATGTCTACCCAGAAAAGCTGCGGAGCGTTCACCAGTGCGATGAAACTTCCCAGCGGAACGCGCGCCTGGACATTGTAATCATTCACAAAATCCACTTCGCCACCGACTGCCTGAACAATTGGCGCAACATCCTGTCCTGTCAGTCCTTCGGCTGCCCAGACCATGACGCTAACACGCCCCTGCTCATCCATCGGCAGGAAGTTCGCCGCCGCCAAATCCAATGCGCCAGTCTCATCGCCCTGCGCATAAGCATCGACGACATTGCCCAGAACATCTGTCAGTTTGGCACGTTCTTCATCGCTTAAACCAGCGACCAGAGCCGTCGGCGTGACCGTAACCTGCACATCCACTGGCGTAAAGTCGGTCACGATGATGTCATCCAGCATGATGCTGGAACCCGCATTCGCAGCAAACCCAATCTGACCATTTGTCAGCGGTTCAGCATCGGTAAAATCAACTTCAGCCACACCATCAATCGCAGCAACAAAATGTCCACCATCGGCATTCAGTTGAAGGGTATGCCATACGTTCAAATCATGCGCAGTGGCACTGGTGGCAAGCGGAACGAGTCCAGCAGCATCACTGCGATACAGCACTGTCTGGGCTGCTTCGACCGAAAGCACATAGCCTTGACCATCCTGAGTGCGGAAAGCAAAGCTAAAACCAGTTGCGGAACCATCCTGAGCATCGCTAGCAATATTGAAACGGGTATCCACCTGGAAATCAGCCAGATAGAGCGTATCTACCG
>JBGAGR010000009.1:0-63435 GCA_044226645.1 Aggregatilineales bacterium | reverse complement strand
ATTGTAAGTGGTTATGAGTAAGTTGGGAATGTGTTAAAATCGGCGGTTTGTGAACAAAGAGATGGATTAAAGTGGACACAACATGGCGTGTCCTCACTTCATAATCAAACGTATGGAATTAACACTAGAAAAGATTCAATTGAGATTGCCAGAATATCACGTTCAGTTTTATGAGCGTGTGGGCAGCACCAATGATGTGGCGATGGGCATATTGGCGAGTAATGGCAGCGGACGTAGAGATCACATTCAAGATGTTCTTATCGCGGATGAGCAGGTAAAAGGTAAAGGGCGTTTAGGGCGGACATGGTATACCCCACCTGGAACGGCATTGATTGTCTCGATTATTTTACCGCTGCGTGACGCTGATTCGTTGTCGCGGGTCACGATGTTGGGTGCGGTTGTGATTGCTGAGATGATCGAAAATTTGCGGGGGCAACAGTCTGATAGACCTGTGGTGGGGATTAAGTGGCCTAATGATGTGCAGGTCAGTGGTAAAAAGGTTTCTGGTGTATTGAGTGAAGCTTATTGGATGCCCGACAAGGGGAAGCAGCAGTTAAAGGGTGTTGTACTGGGGATGGGTGTGAATGTGCGGACGGATTTTACCGGAACAGAATTGGCTGAAACCGCCATTAGCATTGAACCGGCATTGGGCAAATCCTTAGATCGCCTAGAACTGCTGGTTGATCTGGTAGAGCGGATAGATAATTGGTATCGGAAGATTGGGACAGTAGAATTGTTCGAAGCGTGGAAAAGTCGTTTAAATATGCTGGGGAAAATGGTCACGGTTCAGCAGGGCACGATTAAAGGTGTGGCTGAACGGGTGGATGACGAGGGTGCATTGTGGGTACGGGATGGAAGTGGGTCGTTACAACGGGTTATCGCGGGTGATATTGGACTGGGATAGCGGCTATGGGAATACGACTGGATTGGGAAATTGAGGCGGAACAATCGCATATTCAACGGGCAGGCGAGGATGCTCAAACAGCCCGACAGCGGCGCATTGCTCGTTTAAGGCTGCTGCTCTTTATCGGCGTAATCGTGGCTTTGCTCGGCGGGGGCATATTTTTCGTACTGTCGCGCCTTCAAGCCGTTGATGCCGAGATTGTTCAGGCTTTGCGGAATACGGTAGACGCTGAAGTTACTGCTCTGAGATTAGGCGATTTTTCGGCGTTTTCGGCGGCACAGCGCAGTGCTTCGGATGCATGGATGCATTCGCAACAAACGCTGTTTGATGATTATCAGACGCTTAAAGAGCAGCAAGATATTCAACTTACTGGACAGATTCTGGATGTGACGATTGACCATACACGGGCGCGGGTCAAAGTTCAGGAAATTGTGGACGGCGTTCCATACACGCGAGTGTGGTTTTACTGGCGATATGATGATGGCTGGCGGCACGTTCCACCGGATTATACCTTCTGGGGGGATGTGAAAACTTATGCTCCACAGGGCGTATCCGTCCGTTATCAAACAGTGGATGAGTCACTGGCTGGGAGTCTGGGAGATAAGCTGTCGGGATGGCTGCAAACAGCTTGCGCGGCATTGACCTGCGGCGATTTGCCCACATTGTCGGTTGAAATCGTACCCGATGAGGCGCTGCAAACAGCATGGTCGAGCAGTGATCCCTGGATGCTGCAAGTTCCATCACCTTATGTGCGGCGTGCGCGTTCTGATATGCCGTTTGATCTGGATATGCAGTTTACGGTGGCAAATTTGCTGGCAGATCGTCTGGTGACGCAGGCTTCCAACGCTATGCAGCCTGCTTACCCGGCTGATGCCTATTATCTGCGATCAGCGATTGTGTCGTGGTTGGTGGGGCAGTTCGTGCAGGTTAATACGAATGCTTTTGTGATTAACAGCCTCGCGGCGAATTATGGCAATGAAGCGGTTGGGCGTTTGTTGAGGGCTATGCAGCCGGATTCGAGTGTGGCATTACTGGCGCAGGTGACAGGTGTGGCCTCGATTGAGCAGGCGAATCTGGATTGGCGCGATTACCTGACGTGGCGTGTAGTTACGGAAGATGATTTGATTCAAAAGCGGGATGATGTGAACTTTCTGGCGCTGTATGATACGCGCGATGATAATGCTCGCCGGCTGGCATCGGAGCGGTTCAGCCAAATCCCGGCTGGTGTACCTAAAGTCATTGTATCTGAGCAAGCGGAAACGGGTGCTGATGGCATTCCTTTGCTGCGAACCGTGATGCAAGTGGGTGATAAAGATAATTTAACGCAGCAGGAAGTGCTTTTCCGGTTAGCGGATGGGGTTTGGAAACGCTTAAATTAAGCCTAAATTGACAGGGTTTTCGTTCTGGATTATGCTATGGGTAGGCGAAAAAAGGAGTATGTGGGATGCTTGACGAACTGCGCAAAGGCACTGAGGAAGATAGTTTAGATTTTGATTTTGGGAATGAGGAAAATGTCCTTCCCAATGAAGATGAAGTCGAACAACAGGTACAGCGCTTGTTTTTGGGCATGACGGCTGTCGAGCGCATGTTCATTTCGATATTTCTGTTTATGAATGTTACTGTGTTGGGGCTGGCTTTTCTGCTGGCTACTCACCGTATTGTCCTGTAGCTATGCACAGCACCCCCTCTCGATTGATACCCCTCTCAATGCCCATGTTATGGTGGGCATTGTGTCTGTTTGAATTAGCCGACAACTGACCCCTTTTTAATTTCATCTCTGGCTAGGCTGGGAGCGATACTTTGTGTCGTTCCCTTTTTTGCTATCCGCTTTGAAGCACATATAAGGAGCGCATTATGGAATCATTCGACTTTATGACAAGCGATCATTCACTTGATGTAAGTGATTACGCGGCAACGGTTGATCTGGCGGCAGCTTCGACCCTTCCGGCGCGGTGGTATACGGAACCGCGTTTTCTCGAACAGGAAAAAGAGCGCATTTTTTACAAAACATGGCAGCCGGTCGGGCGGGTTGATCAGGTACGCCGTCCGGGTGATTTTTTTGCGTGTGAGGTCGTTGGGCGGCCTGTTGTGGTGACGCGCGGGTTAGATGAGCAACTGCGGGCTTTTTACAATGTGTGTCCGCACCGCGCGGGGCCAGTCGCGTTAGGACAGGGCAACCGGAAAAGTCTGCAATGCAAGTATCATGGCTGGACGTACACGCTTGAGGGGCGGCTGATGAATGCGCCGGAATTTGAGGGGGTGAAAAACTGGCGCAAGGAAGATGTCTGCCTGCATTCGATACAGGTTGAAGCGTGGGGTCCCTGGGTATTCGTCAATCTTGACCCGGAAGCCAAGCCCATGAACGAGATTTATGGCGGGATATATGATGAAATCGTGGGCAAGGGTTTTAACATCGACGAGATGAGCCTGATTGAACGGCGGGATTACCTGATCGACTGTAATTGGAAGGTGTATGTCGATAATTATCTGGAAGGGTATCATTTACCCATAGCGCATCCAGGTTTGTTCCGCGAATTGGATTATGATTCGTATGAGGTCGAGACTTTTCGTTACTATTCGAAACAGTATGCCCCGATTCGCCCGGTCAAAGAAGGCGAAATACGCGACAGACGGTATATCCGAACCGATGCGGAAGCTGAAGCGCTCTACTACTGGATTTTCCCGAATGTGATGCTGAATGTGTATCTGGATAACACGTCGATCAACATTATCATTCCTGTTGGGCATGATAAGACACTGACGATTTTTGAGTGGTATTTCCAGCAGCCCGGAACGGGTGAAGGTTGGGCGAGTATGCAGGAAATTATCGCGTTCAGTGACCAGATTCAGCAAGAGGATATTGAAATCTGTACGAATGTGCAGAAGGGATTGCAATCCGGCGCATATCAGCAGGGGCGATTCTCCGCCAAACGGGAGAATGGAGTGCATCATTTCCAATCGCTGGTGAACGAATTTCTGACGAAATAATTTTGCCCTCACCCAACCCCTCTCCCTACCACTGAGTACAGCTAGGAGAGGGGCAAAAGACCAATAGGGCGTATCGCGATACGCCCCTACAACAGAGACTTCTATTAACTACCGGGAACCAGAACGAGGCGGGTTGTGGTTGCTGCGACGACCTGTTCGCGTGTCCAGAGCATGGGGTGATACTGGATGGTGCGCCACAGGTCGATCATGTCGGCATAATGCGGACTGAAGGGATGTCCACTTTCTCCTGTTGTGTTCATGACCAGACTTTGCGATAGGTCGCTTAGATCAGCAATAAAGCGCATCGAGGGAAGCGATCTCACGCTGAAATCACCACTTGACGCGCTCCAACTGGTGGCGTTGACGATGCCCATACCGCCAGCGATTTCGAATGGCCCACGATTGACCATGTTTTCGATGAGGTCGATGCCGCTTGCGCCGAGCGGATTGCTGACCCAGGTAGCGGTGTGGAGCTTGCCCCACTGCCAGTTATCACGATTGTCGGTGTGATCTTTGACGATTTGATCGTAGGCTTCCACGAAGGAACGCTTGAGAATGTCGTCGCGGGTTTCGGTAACATCAGCAGTACGGGTGTCATCCCACCAGGCATTATTGGGATCAGCGGCTAACTGAGCGGTTGCATAGAGACTTTGACCGCCACCGTTGGCTTTGGTGATGTCGCCAAGTTGATCGTTGTAGAGATTGTCCATCAAACTCTGCCAGAAATAGGCGTACAAACCCGCCTGGGTACTTCCCATTGCGAATTGGTAATCCCAGCCATCGAGCATCCAGTCACGGGCATCATTGTATTTGCTGTCGCCCATATCAACGGCTTTCAGGAAAGCGCTTAATTCCTCGGCGGGAATCCATTTGTCATCGCCCTGAATCTGTTGAACAGTCTCAAGTGTGTGCGGGGCAAGCGCCTGAATCATTTCCTCGATGCGCTGACCGCGATAGCCGTAATCCCATTCCTGACTGATGAAGTAGTTGGAGTTTTCACCGAACTGCGAACCCAATTTCGCGCGCAATTGATCGTAGTATTCGAGCGGAACAACGGCCTGATTGGCTGTGGCGATGTAGCCACGTTCGGGATTCAGGACGCGCGGGAGATCGTCAAAGGGGATATAGCCTTTCCAGTCGTATTGGTCAGTGGTGCCATCGACAGGGAGCAGACCGCTGTGTCCTTCGGCGCGAATCGGGATGCGTCCGGGTGTTTGATAGCCGATATTGCCATCGACATCCGCGTAAATCATGTTTTGCGCGGGGACATCGAAGTAACTGGCGGCTTCGCGGAACTGCTCCCAATTCTGGGCACGATTGAGCAGGGCGACGGATTTGAGAATGTTGCTGGTTTCAGCAAGGGCTGTCCAGTGATAGGCAACTGGGTCAGTGTTATTATATCCGCCGACTTCGCCTGTATCGGAGTTGACTTCGTAGTCATTGATGATAGGGCCAAAGCGGGTTTCACGGACTTTCAAAGTAATCGGGTCTTTACCATCACCAAATTCGATGACTTCTTCGCGGACGGTCATGTCGACCCATGCGCCGTTAAATTCGTACTGCAATTCGTTATCCGGATTGACCTTGATGCGATACAAGTCCTGGGTATCGGGGCCAACGTTGGTGAAACCCCAGGCGATGCGGTCATTATGTCCGATGACGACACCGGGAGTCGCGGGAAGGGCGAAGCCATCGACATTGTACGGGCAGGCATCGCTTACAGGCTGACAATGGAGGCCGATTTCATACCAAATCGAGGGCATCTGGATTCCGAGATGCGGGTCATTCGCCAGAATGGGTTTACCGCTTTGGGTGAGCTTGCCACTTATGACCCAGTTGTTACTGCCAATGCCTTCGCCACGTCCAAAGACCGAAGCCATATTGTCCGCGAGGAAATCACGGGCGAAAGTGTTGTCTATGCCGACGATTCCGGCGGTATCGTTCGAAGTGGTCAGCGTAGAATCGGAGATGGGCAGGTCTTCAGCGTGAACGATGGTGGGTTTTTCACCAAAAGGCCAGGGACGAATCCACTCATCGGTCATTTCCTGTCCGAGCTTATCGTAGAGGGCGGAACGGGTGAGTTCGTCTGACCAGTTGCCACTCAAATCATCCGCCATGACTTTCGCCCAAACGAGGGAGTCAACGGGTGTCCAGGGTTCGATGGTGATGTTGACCCCAGTGATACCGAGGAGGTTGTACTCGAAGGCGAGAGCGCTTTTATCACGATTGAGAATGTAGGCATTTACGCCATCGGCAAAGGCTTGCATGATGGCTTTGCTCTCATCGTCGGAGGCATCATAATCGCGCTGGGCAGCTTCGTACCAGCCGAACTTGCGGATAAAGACATCATTATTGAGAACCGATTTGGTCTTTCCGGTCAGTTCTTCGATGCGGCCTGCGCCGATGTGACGGGAAAATTCCATCTGCCACCAACGATCCTGTGCCTGAGAGTAACCCTGCGCGAAGAAGAGATCATGGGTGTTACTGGCGTAGATATGCGGGATGCCCCAATTATCCCGGATGATTTCGACACGATCCTGCAAGCCGGAAATATCGACAGACTGAGCGCCGACAGTCATGGATGCGGCTTTGAGGGTAATTTCACCATCGACCTGAGGCAGTGGACCGCGTGTCCATTTGTTAAAGACGACGACTCCGCCCACAACCACGACGGCGATGACTATGACCAGAACGAGTAAAACAATGCGCACTATTCTCATATAAGCTCCAAAAAATACTTAATCTAAACAAGATTCGATTCTTGTGCGCTCTTTTGTACCGCAGAGGGCGAAAAGTTGAAAGGGCTAAGGAGAAATATGGTGTAAGGTTACAGGTTCAGATGGGCGAAGGTGGAGGAGTAGGGCATATTGTTAGAAAATGGTTTCGCGGCGGCGGCGAACTATTTTGCCGTCCCGCGGGACTTCCGTTGGTCGCTGCAATGTTTGCTGCAATTGGAGTCACCAATCCGTTGTTGCTGCCATGTATATGGGGCTGCCAGAATGCGGGGGAGGGGGCAGGCTGCTTCACGGGGAAATGAGGCTGCCTCAAGTTTTATTTCCCCTCATGCGAGGCTGCCTCGTGGTCTGGGGTTTAGGCAGCTTACCTGCCAAATCATGCTGCATAGGTCGGCATTCCTTGTTTAATGTGGCGCTTTGAATACACCCTAGCACAGTTCGGGATGAAAAGGGCTACCTTTTGGTAAACTTTTCGGTATGAAAATTCTAACGGGGGAATGGTTGTTAGTGGTTAGTAATTAGTTGTTAGTATTTCTCCAGAGGGCGCATCGCGATGCGCCCCTACAACCACACAAATCTCGCGAACATGAGCGAAATTTCCTAGACTGATTCATGAGTTAAGTGCGTCCTGCTGGGTTTGGATTTGATCGGCGTATTTTTGGGCATCGGCGGCGTGTTCGCCATCGGGAGCGAGTTCGAGATAGTGTTGGAAGTCGGCTAAGGCATCGGGATAGTGTTCCGCGCCGGTTTGCAGGATGGAGTAGTAGAGCACTCCGCGCAGGAAATAGGCATCGGCATAGGTGGGGTCGAGTTCGATGGCTTTGTTGTAGTCGGCGAGGACGTTATCCCATTCGTACAGGTAGAGATAGGTTTGACCGCGCAAGATGTAGAGTTCGGGGTTTTCGGGGTCAAGTTCGATGGCGGAATTCAGGTCGTTGATGGCATCGTCGTAACGTTCGGCGAGGGCATAGAGTTGGGCGCGGCCTGATAGCAAATTTGCTTTTCCAAAATCAAATGGCGAATTTTGAATAAAGTCTCCCAGTAAGTTGAAAGCTTCTAACTGTTTACCTAATTGAATATAAGTCCAAGCTAGGTTTATAGCCGTTGTGGAGTTACTGAATATCCCGGGTGTCCCTGTATCAATTGATTTTGGTCTATAGTCTGTTGCGATGGATGCCTCAAAGTTTGATGCAGCGTTTTCGTATTCACCCATTTTTAGGGCGCAGTTCCCTTTGTAGAATTCTAATACTGGAGTTACATACGGATACGAACTTCCCCAGACTTTAACGCCATTGGGCAAATCAGGTACTAATGACGGGGGATTTCCAGCGTTCGCAAGGGCTAGGTCGAAATAAGGCTGTGCGATGTCGCAACGATTCAAGCCATACAATGTAAGAGCTACAATTGTGTTTGTTGCTAACTTCTCGCGTGTTTCGTTATCCAATGTGGGATCGTAATGGACATCTAAGTTCTCTTTTGTTTCCATGAAATCATTATATTGGCGATAAAGTAATGTTGAACTCAGTTGCGTGTCTGCCGTCTCGAAGATAATGAAATGACCTTCTTCCGACCAAGCTAGAGCTAGAACAGTATTGTCGAGATTGGCGTAGGAAAGGTTTACGGCTATGTTATTTTTGGCAAGTTCAGAGATTACTTCGTCAATATAGTTTTGGGGTGCAAGTAAGTAAAGATCATTTTGTGATGATTGACCGCTGACTGTCCAAAGTGGAAGTCCCAGAAATAGGGCAAAAATAGCTACCAAGTAGCACATCCACATCCTAATTCCATTTTGATTTAAATCTTTCAAGTTGAATGCCGTTTCTGCATAGCATTTTGTTTTTCATATTGTATCAAGTTAAATACGAAATGTGGGATATAACCCAAGTTATTTGGGATAACTCTATTAGTGTTTGGGATACACTACAGGTTTGAAACTCGCATTTTAAGGTAATTTGAAGTATAATATTGGTGTGGTTTTGAGGCGAAATTAGATACGAAAAATCGCGTCTCGACAGCATCAATGGAATAGGCAGAAAAGGGCGGGGTAAAGCCTCGCTCGTATCGTTTTAGCCAACAAGCCCTCACCCCTAGCCCCTCTCCCCAAGGAGAGGGGAAAAAGATTTATGCAGTGGCATTCCGTCCGGGTGAGTGTGGGGACACAGACAGGCTGTGTCAATCAATAGCAGAAGTCAAAAGGGCATATACAACACATGGATATAGGTCAGATTCGCCCGGTCAACATTAACGAGGAAATGCGTGGGAGTTACCTCGATTATGCGATGAGCGTCATTGTGGCGCGTGCGCTGCCGGATGCGCGGGATGGGTTGAAGCCCGTTCACCGCCGCATTTTGTACGCGATGCACGATATGGGTTTACGCGCAAACTCGGCATACAAGAAAAGCGCTCGTATCGTCGGAGATGTGCTGGGGAAGTATCACCCGCATGGTGACAGCGCGGTTTACGAGTCGATGGCGCGTATGGCGCAGGATTTCTCGCTGCGTTACCCACTGGTCGATGGACAGGGTAACTTCGGCAGCGTGGACGGGGACAGTCCGGCGGCGATGCGTTACACCGAGGCGCGGTTGGCGAAAATCGCGGAAGAACTGCTGACCGATCTGAATATGAATACGGTGGATTTTGTCGATAATTACGATGGCAGTACACAAGAACCGTCTGTACTGCCAGCGCGTCTGCCGAATCTGCTGCTGAACGGCACAAGCGGTATTGCTGTGGGTATGGCGACGAGCATCCCGCCGCATAATTTAGGCGAACTGACTCAGGCGATCACCTACATGATCGACAATTACAATCGTGTGGAAGACATCACAGTTGATGAGTTGATGCAGTTCGTGCATGGGCCGGATTTTCCCACCGGAGCGCAGATTGTAGTGGGCGATGAACTGAAAGAAGCTTACGCTACCGGCAAGGGGCGGGTCGTGATGCGGGCTTCGGCGGAAATTGAGGAAGCCAAAAATGACCGCTTCCGCATTGTGTTCACGGCGATTCCGTACCAGGTGAGCAAGACGCTGATTATCGAGCGGATTGTGGAACTGGTGAAGGATGGTCGGCTGCAACATGTGAGCGATTTGCGGGATGAATCTGACCGGAATGGTATGCGGCTGGTGGTGGAATTAAAACTGGGGGCACAGCCGAAAACGGTGCTGAACCAGCTTTATAAATACACCGCGCTGCAAAGTACCTACAGCATCCAAATGCTGGCGCTGGTCAACAATGAGCCGCGTACACTCGGTTTGCGACGCTCGCTGCACATTTATGTCGAACACCGCTTTGAAGTGATTACGCGGCGATCACAATTTGAACTGGAAAAGCAGCGGGCGCGGGCACATATCCTGGAAGGGCTGCTGAAGGCGCTTTCGAATCTGGACGCGATTATCCAGACGATTCGATCTGCGGCGGATACCGATGAAGCGCGCACGAAGCTGATGAGCCGTTTTGATTTGAGCGAAGCACAGTCGAACGCGATTCTCGAAATGCAACTGCGACGGCTGGCGGCTTTGGAACGGCAGAAGATTCAGGATGAGTTTAATGAGGTGATGGCTCGCATCACTTATCTGGAAGACCTGCTGGCTTCGCCGGAGAAGATTCTGGCGCTGATTCGTCAGGATGTGCAGGAACTGGCAGAAGAATTCGGCGATGAGCGTAAGACTGAAATTCTGTTTGGCATCACCACAGATTTCAATGAGGCCGATCTGGTGCGCGATGAAGAAGTGGTCGTTTCGCTGACCAGTCACGGGTATATCAAGCGTGTCCCGGCGGCGGAGTATCAGGCACAGCGACGCGGCGGCAAGGGTGTCAAGGGCATCCGCATGAGGGAAGAAGATGCGCCGTTGGAAATCTTCGCCTGCAACAGCCTCGACCATATTCTGTTTTTCAGCGATAAGGGCAAGGTGTATGCTGAACGGGCGTATCACATTCCCGAAACGGTAAGGGCTGGCAAGGGAACGCTGATTTATGCCATTCTGAATCTGGAACAAGATGAAAATATCACGGCAGTGATGGCTGTGCCTTCGTTCGAGATCGATGGACATTTCACGCTGATTACCAAACGTGGTCGGATTAAGCGCGTGGCGGTGGATGAATTCGCGGCTGTGCGTCCCAGCGGATTGATCGCGATGGGGCTGGAACCGGATGATTATCTGGGGTGGGTGAAATACTCGGATGGTGATCAGGATATTGTGGTGGTGACTGAGCAGGGGCAAAGTATCCGCTTCCACGAATCGCAGGTGCGCGTGATGGGTCGTCCGGCAGGCGGGGTGCGCTCGATACGACTGGATGGCGATCTGATCGCGGGGATGGACTCGCTGGATGAAGACCATACGCATATGCTGGTGGTGACGCGCAATGGTTATGGTAAGCGAACGGAATTGAGTGAGTATCGGGCGCAGGGGCGCTACGGGTCGGGTGTGCGCACACTGGCGCGTAATGAGAAGACCGGCTCGATTGTGGCGATGCGCTGCATCAATGCTGATGACGATATTATGCTGATTACCCGCAACGGGGTGGTGTTACGCACACGTTTGGAAGAAATCCGCGAAACCGGACGCAGCACGCAGGGTGTGAAGCTGATGGATTTGGCAGATGGCGATGAAGTCGTTGGGATCGCGGTGATGAGCGGTTCTGAATACCCTGAAGAAGATGAGGAAAATATGGATGGTTCAGTTAACGGAACTGCTCCGGAGAGTGAATAAAGGATTTGAAGTGGGCGCAGCGGTGCTGTGCCCCTACAGAAGTCACCGAACTTAGGGGTCAGATGTAAGTCAATGCACTAATGTAAAGAAAAAGGCGAGTCGCAGAAGACTCGCCTTTTTTGATTCGTAAAAATGCTGAAAGGTAAAGGACTAGCCTTCTTCTTCCTCGTCAGCCTTACCCTTCTTGATGATTTCGACTTCGCCTGCGGCAGCTTCTTCCTCAGCCTCTTCTGCCTCTTCAGAGCGGGCAGCGGAGGTCTGGCTGACACGGGCAATCATCTCGTCGGGGTCGTTGAGGATGGTGATATCTCCGCCGAGTTTGAGATCGCGTACATGAATGGCATCCCCAACTTCGAGCAGGGATGACAGATCGACTTCGACCTGATCGATCAGGTGGCTGGGAAGGGTGTCAATACTGAGCATCGCCGGGCCGGTGAGCAGGATGCCTTTTCGGGCAGCGACAGCAGGGCTTTCACCAACAAAATGGATGGGTACATCGATATTGATTTTAGCTTTCAGGTCTACCGCGAAGAAATCCACATGGAGAATGTCACCGCGCAGGATGTCGCGCTGGACATCACGGGCGAGGACGGTCATCGTACTACCCTCTGACTTGAGATCAATCAAGTGTGTACCCCCGGCATTCATTAATGCCAGTTGGAGGGGACGGTATTCGATCTGTAGATTTTTTGGCTCATTTTTGGGGCCATAGACCACTACCGGCACCAGACCGCTGCGGCGCAGTTGACTCACTTTTTTGCCAGTAACAGCGCGGTTATGCGCTTCTAAAACGACATTCTCGGACACAATAGGACTCCTTCAGAAAAGCGGTTGGCGGTTGGGCGTGCGCTGTCCGCTCAAAGCAGTTTTCTTTCGATATTTAGAGTGGGGATTGTAGCTGTAGGGGAGGCATTCGTCAATGCTAAGAATTTCTATGGTTAAGGAGGCTTAATCTTTATTTGGTAGCGAAAAGTTTGTTTACATAGTATATTTCATCGAATACCTATGTTTAACCAATTTTATAGTTGATAAACGCGATGGATGAAACACCCAAGCAGCATATCTTTATTTCCTATTCACGAGCAGATAAAGCCTTTATTGACCGCCTGATTCTTGATTTGCAGGAGGCGGGTCTGGTCGTTTGGCTGGATACGCATGACCTGAAGCCGGGCACGCACAATTGGGAAGAAGCTCTGCGTTCAGCACTGGCAGCGGCCTACGCTGTTTTGCTGATTGCTTCGCCTACGTCGCGGCGTTCGCCTTTTGTGCAGGATGAGATCGCCATCGCTAACATGATGGACTGCCCGATTTATCCCATCTGGGCGGCGGGCGAGGAGTGGATTGACTGCATCCCGATGGGGATGGGGAAGATGCAGTATATCGACGCGCGGGATCACCGCTATGAACCAGCGCTGCCTGTCATTGTAGAGAGCATCCAGAAAGAACGGGATGACACGTCGGCTGATACGACTACCAGCATAGCGATTCCGACACCCGGATATGTGCCGCCCAACCCGTATAAGGGATTGGAAGCCTTTACTGAAGAAGATGCTGATCGCTTTTTCGGACGGGATATTTTTGTGGGGCAACTGGTGGATGTACTGGATGAGCAGCTTCGGGCGAACACCCATCGGCTGATGGCGATTGTGGGCGCAAGCGGTTCCGGTAAATCCAGTGTGGTGATGGCGGGTTTGCTGCCGCGTTTACGGGATGGGGCACTGCCGAAAAGCGAGAATTGGACGTATTTGCCGCGAATGCTGCCGGGTGCGCGTCCGATGGAAAATCTGGCGAATACGCTGTACGGCGCGATGCCGAACAAAACGATTGCGGCAATTGAAGAAGATTTATGGAACCCAAGCGCGATGGGTTTGCATCGGCTGGCTTCGCAAGTTGCCAAGCTGGGCAGTCGTGCGGTGCTTTATATCGACCAATTTGAGGAGATTTTTACCCAGACGGTTGATGAAGAGGAACGCAAGCAATTTATTGACCTTATCGTGCAGGCGGCGACGGAACCGGATGGCGTATTGATTGTCATCCTGACGCTGCGAGCAGATTTTTATGATCGTCCACTGAACTACGAGGGATTGGGACGGCTACTCAAACAACCGCAGCCTGTTCTGCCGATGTCACTGGCGGATTTGTATGATGCGATTCAGAAGCCAGCCGATAAAGTCAGCCTGAAATTTGAGGATAATCTGGTCGCTTCACTGGTATTTGATGTGCGCGACCAGTTGGGCGGGCTGCCGCTGCTGCAATTTACGCTGGATCGCCTGTACGAGATGCGGGATGGGCGCAAGCTGACGATGGCATCGTACCGCCAATTGGGTGGGGTACGCGGAGCATTAGCGGAACATGCTGAGAATACGTACAACAAGCTGCCAAGTGACCAGCATAAACGGTTTGCACGGTCTTTGTTTCTGCGCTTGATTGAGCCGGGTGCTACTGAACAGGATACGACGCGGCGGCGTGCGGCACTTTCCGAATTGGTGCTGCCTGACCCGGAAGAAAGCGCGATTTTACGCGAGGTGGCAGATCGATTTATCCGGGCGCGATTGCTGGTAACGAACAAGGTTGCCGGAGAGGATACGATTGAGGTCGGGCACGAGGCGCTGATTCGGGAGTGGGGAACGCTGGGCGCATGGCTGCATGACGCGCGTGAGGATGTGCGTTTCCAGAAGAATATCGCGGCGGATTCGAGCGAATGGATCCGGCGTGGTCGCCCGGTAGACATGCTGTATCGTGGGACGGTGCTGGATGACGCACAGCGCTGGGCGAAGAATAATGCTGCCAGCGTCGATGAACTGGAATACATTAAAGCGGCTCTGGCGGAACAGGAACGACAGCAGTTGCAGGATGCCAAGATCGCACGGCGGGTGCAGAATTTCCAACGCGCATCGATTGTGCTGGGCGTGTTTGTTGGTATCGCGGTGATCGCTGCGCTGCTACTTTCGATTCAGGTCGGTACAGCGCAGAGTCAGATCGCTGACGCGAATAATTTTGTGGCAACGGCTGGTCAACAGGTGGCGGTGGTTGGCGCGACGCTGACACAGGCGGGGCAAGCGGTTAATGAGGCGAATCAGCAGATTTCCGAGGCACAGGTTCAGCAGGAACAAGCTGTCAATAACCAGAGTACGGCTGAAGCAGCGGCTACACAAGCGAATGCTGATGCGGCTGACGCACGGGCACAGGTTGCAGAAGCCCAGGCGCAAATCGCAGGTGTGCAGCCGACACTAGATGCTGCCGGGACACAGATTGGGGGTGTTGCGCCGACGCTGGCGAACGCTCAGACACAGGTCGCCGGGGCAGGAACAGAGGTCGCCCAATCTGGTCTGACCTTAACACCCATTCCAAGTACATTGACTCCGGTGGCGCTGACACTGGCAGCGGGTGATGCACAGCTTGCGGAGGCGCGACAGGAAATTGTTGATGCGAACCAACAAATCGCCAGCGCGAATGAGCAGGCGGCATCCGCGCAAACGCAGGTTTACGAATCCGGGTTAACCTTAACACCCATTCCAAGTACGTTGACTCCGGTGGCGCTGACACTGGCGGCAGGTGATGAACAGCTTGCAGCGGCGAACCAACAGATTGTGAGCGCGAATGAGCAGGCATTTTCAGCACAAACACGGGTGGCGGAGGCTGGTTTAACGCTCGCGCCAATACCCGATACTTTGACTCCGGTTGCTATTACACTGGCAGCAGGCGCGACACAGGCGGCGGAAGCCCAAAAACAGATCGACAAGGCGAATCAGCAGGCGGACGCGGCAGAGACAGCGGCGGCGCAATCGGCGCTGACATTGACACCTGTTCCGCTGACATTGACTCCAGTAGGCGCAACTCTGGCGGCGGCACAGGCACAGGTGGCAGGTGTGCAGCCGACGCTGGACAGCGCACAGACACAGATTGCGGATGTTCAACCGGCGCTGAATGCGGCAAAGACGCAGGTGGCAGGTGTTGAGCCGACTTTAAGCGCGGCAGATACACAGGTGGCTGGTGTGCAGCCCACGCTGGCAGGTGCACAGACACAAATCGCAGGTGTTTTGCCGACGCTGGATTATGTGCAGCAGCAGGTTCAGCAGCAGTCCGACCTGGCGGATTCATTCCGGCTTTCAGTGGCGGCGCAGAATTTGCTGCAAGTGGGCGATCCT
Organism: Aggregatilineales bacterium; assembly: GCA_044226645.1. Classification (GTDB taxonomy): domain Bacteria; phylum Chloroflexota; class Anaerolineae; order Aggregatilineales; family Phototrophicaceae; genus CFX2. The sequence goes on along the minus strand of JBGAGR010000009.1, from coordinate 47,951 downwards.
GATCTGGCAATTTCACTGATGCTGCAAGCGTACCAGTTGAATACATCGGTGGTGGAAACACAGCGTGTGTTGAATGCGGCAATTCCGCTGACGGTGCGGTTGAATCTTACGGGTGCGATTGCTCCGGCGAATTTGTTCAGCCCGGATGGACGTTTCTTTGTGACGACGGACAATGGCAGCAATATCATCATCTGGGATGTAGCTGGTCGCCGTCAGGCACAGGTTTTCCAGGGCAACCAGCGCATTAACTACCTGCTGTTCAGCCCGAATGGACGGTATCTTGCCAGTGGTGACAGCCGAGGTGGGATTGCTATCTGGGATATGGAAGCGGGGACTCCGCTATTCCAGTTGAGTGGACACCGACAGGGGATTTTGTCGCTGGCATTCAGCCCGGATGGAACGCGACTGATTTCTGGATCGGCGGATTACACGGCGATTCTGTGGAATTTGGAAACTGGACAGCAGATCGCGCATTTCACCGATCATGAAGCCCCTGTTTCATTCGTCAATTTCAATGCAAATGGCACAAAAGCCTTCAGCTATGATTTTGGTCGCCAGACGGTGACGCGGAAGTTTATCCCGCGCATCACGGTTTATGACATGGTGACGAATACGGATTTCATCCAAACGCCGACCACGTACCGGGGATTGAGTCCGAATGGTCAGTTTGCCTATACAGGCGGGGATGGCAGCGATTTCTTCACGCTGTGGAACCCGAGCCAACTGGTGAAAAACCGTATTTTCCGGCTGGGAAACGCGAACGAGGATTATATCGACCATATTGCTTTCAGCGAGGATAACCGTCAACTGCTGGTGTATGTCGAGACACGGGCTTACGGGGCGAACCAAGCGTATGTGGTACGTGACCGACATATCGCTATATGGGACATTGCCACCGGAGCCGAACTGCGGCGTTTCCAGGTATCCGAGGAAAATCCGCAAAACTGGGATGTGACCAGTCTCGCTATGAGTAAGGATGGTCATCTGGCGCTGACGGGTGGACGCTATGGCAGTATCTATACGGTGACGCTGTGGGATGTGGATACAGGTGAGGAACTGCGGCGTTTTACCGGACATAATGCGGCGATTGAGCGGGTGGGCTTCAGCGATGATAACCGGTATGCCTATTCGTATTCGAATGGCAGCACCCGTGTTTGGGATATCACGACGGAGCTTTACCAATCGCGTCAGATTCCGCTCAGTGTGGATTCATTCGCGCAGTATGGTTTGAGCGCAGATGGTTCGACGCTGTACATTGCCTACAATGGTAACAGCATCAGCACATGGAATCTGGCGACGGGGAAGGAAGACCCGGAAACCCGTTTCTTCACGGGGAGTCAGAACACGGTGGCGTTTAGTCCGACACAGCCGTATGCTCTGGTGAGTGCGGCAGATGGAACGGTGTTGTGGAATATCCAGACCAAGCAGCGCATGTACCGGCTGGATGGAGTCGATAATGTACGGGCGATTGATTTTAGCAGTGACGGACACTTCGCAGCGCTTTCGACGGGCAATGGGGTCGTAATCTGGGATGTGGACAACGGGGTTCGCAGCCAGACGTGGAATTTGCGGAATGCGAGTGCTGTAAATCTGTTTTTCAACCAATATGTGTTAGCTGGCAGCAGCGACCAGAACAATGTTCAATTGTACGACGCGGTGGAACACAGTGTTAAACTAACCTTTGGCGGTTTCACTGGAAAAGTGAATGCTGTGGCGTTTAACGCGGACGGTACTAAAGTGGCAGCAGCGATTGGTGAACCGGATAATGCCGTTATTATCTGGGATGTAGCAACAGGTAACCAGGATTACAAGATGGTGGGGCACAGCGCGAATGTGAATTCGGTGGCGTTCAGCCCGGATGGTCAAACGCTGATTTCCGGTTCGGATGATATGACGATCATTTTGTGGGATGCGAAAACCGGGCAAAGTGTGACGCGCTTCACTGGACACAGTGCTTCTGTCATCAGCTTGCTATGGTCAACAGATGGACATACGGCGTATTCGTCATCGACACAGCCGAAAGATGGGATTCTGGCGTGGCAGATTCGTTCGGTGCAGGATACGGTCAACTGGGTTTACGACAACCGTTATGTGCTGCAACTGGATTGCAACCAGCGTTTGCAATATAACGTGCGTCCGCGATGTGATAATGGTGTATTGCCAACATTAACGCCGACTTTTACACCACAGGCGACCTTTACGCCAACGGCAACCAGCACGCTGCGTCCGACGTTTACGCCGACAGCGACATCGATTCCGACTGGGCGGCTGATTGGTACGGCGAAAATCCGTCTGCGCACGGGGCCAAGCACCAATTTCAAGATTGTCACGCAGGCTGATCCGGGAATCACAGTACAGATCATTGAGGAAACCCCCGATCATGGCTGGGTGCATATCCGGTTGGCGGATGGGACAGATGGCTGGATCAGCGCGAATTTCATTGACCGATAATAAATGAATTGAGGGTGTATCAAAGTGCATCCTCAGACATCAGATAAACCTGAAAACGCCCCACAAATAAGGGGCGTTTCAATTTGCAGATGGAGCCAGGAAGAGTCGAAGTCTCTTCCCTGATTATGTTAACAACTGAAGTTCAAAGCCCGGAGTAGAGAGTGTTTGTCACCATCTGTGACCAGTGAGGTGATTATTTTGTGACAGTATCGCTCTAGATAAAATGAGCTATGATTCAGTAGGGATTAGCGTAGGGCACAGAATGGATTATGGCGAACGTTCAGCGAAAAATCTTACACCTCGATTTGGATGCATTTTATTGCGCGGTTGAGGAACAGCTTGATCCTAATTTGCGAGGGAAAGCTTTTGCTGTCGGAGGCCGGCCTGATCAGCGCGGAGTAGTTTCGTCATGCTCGTATGCGGCGCGGCGGTTTGGGGTGCATTCGGCGATGCCAATGTCGCAGGCGGTGCGTTTGTGTCCTCGATTAATTATTGTTTCGACCCATTTCCCGGCGTATCACGAAGCATCTCAGCGCGTTATGGCGATTCTGCACGACCTGACTCCCTTTGTGGAACAAATCTCGATTGATGAGGCGTTTCTGGATGTGACGATGCTGCCTGAATCCGCCGAAGTGATCGCGCGGAGTTTGCAGACCAGTATACGGGATGAACTTGGGCTGCCGTGTTCGCTGGGGGTAGCGACGAATAAGCTGGTGGCGAAGATAGCGACCAATATGGGTAAGGCAAAAGCTCAGCGTGATACTTCACCGAATGCGATTCTGGTGATTCCGCCGGGGCGAGAAGCTGCTTTTCTGGCTCCGCTGCCTGTGCGCGAATTGTGGGGTGTGGGGCCAAAAACCGCCGAGCAATTTGAGCGATTGGGGATGAAAACGATCGGTGATATTGCGCGGTGGTCTGAAGCTGATCTGGTCAAGCGCTTTGGCAAAAATGGCGGGGAAATTTCGCAAAGAGCGCGCGGGCTGGATGATCGACCCGTAGAACCAGAAGGTGAAACCAAGTCGGTCAGCCGCGAAACGACTTTTGTGCAAGACGTGAGGGATGCTGCAATGCTGAAACGGACGCTGCGGCAAATGGCGGATGAAGTGGGCAGACGGCTGCGGCAGGAGGAATTGGCGGGAACTACCATCAAGCTGAAGCTGCGTTGGTCGGATTTCACGACTCTGACGCGGCAGGTCACGGTGGAACAACCCACGAATCATGATGATGAAATTTATAAGGCGGTCATAGAGCTGTTCGATAAGACATGGTCAAAGGGGAGGGCGGTGCGGTTGATCGGGGTAGGGGTAAGCAGCTTCGATAAGACCAATCATCAGTTGAGTCTGTGGCATGATGCCACAGAGGACGAGGAAAAAAAGCGATTAGAGAATGTATTGGATGATCTCAAAAAGCGGTTTGGCGATAAGATCATCCGACGTGGAAGTGATTTGCTGGAATAGTGTTCAGTAAAAAGTCTAAAGTGTTAGCCTGAGCGAAAGCATCGCTTCGCTCAATATTTAGACTCTAAATGCAATACCCCGAATTTGTCGCCTAGAAAAACAATTGTAAAGCCAATTCACCCAATTGAATCAGATCGCCGGAATGAAGGGGATAGCGGATATGGGGTGTCAGACCTTCACGATTGACATAGGTGCCGTTCAAGCTGCCCATATCGGCAATATAAGTGTTCTGTTCAATGCGATAAATCGTGGCATGAAGGCTGGATACACCTTTGCGGAAGGCATCATAAGTCGAAAGATCGATGTCTGGTCGCCGTACCGTATGGACACCTATCCGTCCGATAATCACCTGAGCCTGTGAATCAAATATGATGGGCTTTTCTACGTCCAATAGTTGTAATTTTATTTTTCCGGGCTGATTGAATTGTTTTGTCGTTGGTCGAAGGCCAGGATCAGTACCCGACTCGGAGGTGTTGGCAACTTTGCGGGTTGACAGGGAGAACCAATTATCCAAGGTCTGGCCACAACGTTCACAAAGGAAAATTCCATCACGATTGTTATGATGACAGCGGCAACAAGTTTGCATGTTATGACCTCTACTAATCGCTTTAGAAAATTGTGTTCGTTGAGAAATCGTTGATTGTTTTTATCATACACCTGTGAAAAGTTGTCTGAAAAATAACAATTTATTGAGAATTTGTGAATTTGCGCAGTTAATGCAATAAATTGTGATTGTAAAGGGAAACAGTTCACACGGACTGGCATGGGTTCATTGGCAAACGGATGAAACACGATATAACTTTGCTGAATACATTTGTTACACGTCTCAAGGAGTATGAAAACCTGTGAATATTCAGAATCCGGCGGAGATTATCCGACAAATTACGCCGCTCAACCCCTTTGATCGCTTTCCAGATGGTCGTCCGGCTGTTCCGGATGATTTGCTGGAACGCATGAAAACCATCACCAGCGAAGAAGCATGGTCGATTCTTGACCGAGAAAAATATTTCTTTCAATTTGAGGGCGATTGGTTCCGTACGCATCCTGAGAAAATTCTGGTTGGACGGGCAGTGACGGCGCAAATGCTGCCGTATCGCCCGGATTTTCATGATGTGGTGCAAAAGCAGGGCGAGGCGGATGGACGTATCGGTGGACAAAATTCGTGGGTGATCGACACGCTACAGGAAAATGATGTCATGGTGATTGATTTATACGGCAAAATCCGTGAAGGGACATTCGTCGGTGATAACCTTTCGACATCGGTTGCTGCGCGAACGAAAGCAGGCGCGGTGATCAACGGCGGTATCCGCGATTATCATGGGATACGGGAATTGGAAAACGTAGCTTTTTTCTGTCGGGGAGTTGACCCGACCCCAATTCGTAATACGACGCTGGGTGGGATTAATATCCCGATTCGGATTGCTAATGTTACTGTGCTGCCGGGGGATATTGTGCTGGGGACACCAACAGGCGTGACGTTCATTCCACCACATCTGGTGAAAGAGATTGTAGAATTTGGCGAGGCCATTCATCTGCGCGATGATTTTGGCAAACAGCGTCTGGCGGAGGGCAAATATACCCCCGGCGAGATTGATGTCCCGAAATGGCGCGAGGATATCGAAGCGGATTTCAAGGGGTGGCTGGAGCGGAGAAAAAGCTGATGGGTGTTAGCGGTTAGCTGTTAGTTTTAAAAATCACGATGCGGATGTATTCGTACAGACTATCGGTTAAGGCGATTATTCAATATTGTGGTTACTATAGAGACCCAATATTCAATTTACTTTGGAGAACGATTTACTCATGAACGACAGCGTTTCATTGGAACAGCATGTTAATACGAATTCGCGTCCATCTGATTTGCGTATCACGGATATGCGGACGCTCAGCCTGACCGGGCTGCCGATGGACTGCACTATCCTGCGTATCGATACTAATCAGGGGATTTCCGGTTATGGCGAAGTGCGCGATTGGGGCAGCAAAACCTATGCGCTGATGCTCAAAAGCCGTATATTGGGCGAAAATCCCTGCAATATCGATAAGATTTTCCGAAAAATCAAGCAGTTTGGTTTCCATGCGCGGCAGGGCGGCGGCGTTTGCGCGATAGAGATGGCTTTATTCGATCTGGCAGGAAAGGCTTATGGTGTACCCGCTTATCAACTGTTGGGCGGGAAATTCCGTGACCGGATTCTGTGTTATGCCGATACGCCTTCGCGCAATGATCCACTGGAAATGGTCGAACAGCTTAAGCGGCGCTTGGGGCAGGGCTTCCAATTTTTGAAGATGGATGTAGGGATTGATCTGGTCTCACACATACCGGGGGCAATCAACGCACCTCCTGGCATGATTGAAACCAATACCGTGATGCATCCGTTTACAGGTATTCAACTCACCACGTTGGGTATCGATAAGCTGGTGGAATATGTGGGAATCATACGTGAGCAGGTCGGTTATGAACTGCCGCTGGCGGCTGACCACTTCGGTCATCTTAATCTGGAGTCGAGTATTCGTTTGGGGCGCGAACTGGATCAGTTCACGCTGGCATGGTACGAGGACATGATCCCCTGGCAGTTTACCGACCAATATGTGCGGTTGTCGGAAGCCGTGACAACACCGATCTGCACCGGGGAAGATATTTACCTGAAAGAGGGTTTCAAACCGTTGATTGACCAGCGCGGGGTGGCAGTAATTCACCCTGATTTTNATCGGTTAAGGCGATTATTCAATATTGTGGTTACTATAGAGACCCAATATTCAATTTACTTTGGAGAATGATTCACTCATGAGCGACAGCGTTTCATTGGAACAGCATGTTAATACGAATTCGCGTCCATCTGATTTGCGTATCACGGATATGCGGACGCTCAGCCTGACCGGGCTGCCGATGGACTGCACTATCCTGCGAATTGATACCAATCAGGGGATTTCTGGTTATGGTGAAGTGCGCGATTGGGGCAGCAAGACCTATGCGCTGATGCTCAAAAGCCGTATATTGGGCGAAAACCCCTGCAATATCGACAAGATTTTCCGCAAAATCAAGCAGTTTGGTTTCCATGCGCGGCAGGGCGGCGGTGTTTGCGCGATAGAGATGGCATTGTTCGATCTGGCGGGAAAGGCTTATGGTGTACCCGCGTATCAACTGCTGGGCGGGAAGTTCCGTGACCGGATTCTGTGTTATGCCGATACACCTTCGCGCAACGATCCGCTGGAAATGGTCGAACAGCTTAAGCGCCGCTTGGGGCAGGGCTTCCAATTTCTGAAGATGGATGTGGGGATTGATCTCGTCTCGCACATACCGGGGGCAATCAACGCGCCTCCCGGCATGATTGAAACCAATACGGTGATGCATCCGTTTACAGGTATTCAACTCACCACGTTGGGTATCGATAAGCTGGTGGAATACGTGGGAATCATACGTGAGCAGGTGGGATATGAACTGCCGCTGGCGGCTGACCACTTCGGTCATCTCAATCTGGAGTCGAGTATTCGGTTGGGGCGGGAACTTGATCAGTTTACTCTGGCGTGGTACGAGGACATGATTCCCTGGCAGTTTACCGACCAATATGTGCGGTTGTCGGAAGCCGTGACAACACCGATCTGCACCGGGGAAGATATTTACCTGAAAGAGGGTTTCAAACCGTTGATTGACCAGCGCGGGGTGGCAGTAATTCACCCTGATTTGATGACTTCCGGCGGGTTGTTGGAGACTAAGAAAATCGGGGATTACGCTCAGGAAAAGGGCGTAGCGATGGCCTACCATATGGCGGGATCGCCTGTGGCGGCGATGGCGAGTGTTCACTGTGCGGCTGCGACGGAGAATTTCATCGGTGTTGAAAATCATTCCGCCGATTTGCCCTGGTGGAGTGATCTGGTTGAAGGAACGGCGCGACCTATCGTTCAGGACGGATATATTCAAGTGCCGGAGACTCCGGGGTTGGGTATCACAGGGATTAATCTTGAAGTCTGCCGGGAACACCTGCACCCGGATGATCCGGGGATTTTCGAGGCAACGGATGCCTGGAATCATGAACGCGCGCATGACCGTCTGTGGAGCTAAGTCCACCTAAGGCGAATGAATATGAAAGTATTGATAACAGGTGGGGCGGGGGATATTGGTCGGGTTACGACGCGGTGGTTGATCGAGCGCGGTTGGCAGGTGCGAGTACTTGACCGAGCGGCGCAATTGGACATCGTGGGTATCGACTATGTCTCCGGCGATATTTCGCAATTCGCGGTGGTGCGAGAAGCGATACGCGACTGCGAGGCAGTTATTCATCTGGCAGCGCTGCGCAACCCGTTTATGCGTCCCGGACAGGAAGTGTTTGAGGTTAATACTGCCGGGACATTTAATGTTTATGAGGCGGCAGCACAAGAAGGCATCAAACGTATTGCACAGGCCAGTTCGATTAATGCGCTGGGATGTGCATGGAACTCAGTTGATATCGAGCCGCAGTATTTCCCTATAGATGAACAGCACCCCACATTCACAGTTGACCCGTATTCGTTTTCGAAGCAGATGGTTGAGGAAATCGGCGATTATTATTGGCGGCGGGACAAAATCAGCAGCGTTTCGATGCGGTTCCCCTGGGTTTACCCGGAAGGGCATATCGAGAGTGAACGGTTTCTGGAACGGTGTAAGTTGAATCGCACCCTGCTGGATGATCTGCTGGCAATGGGTGACACGGAACGGGCAGCACGATTGGCTAAGGTACGTGAACATACGCTGGCATTTCGGGCAGAACGGTGGATGGAAACGCCAAATGCACGCGAACATCAGCCGATTGACGATCCGCTGTGGGCAGTTTACACCTTTGATCGCTTCAATTACTGGACATTCGTAGATGTACGTGACGCGGCGCAGTCGTTGGAAAAAGGGTTGACCGCGAATTACGAGGGACACCATGCACTGTTCATCAATGACCCGCACAACTGGCTGGACACTGATACGCGGACACTGATTAAGCTGTTTTACCCGGAGGTGAAGCAGATTCGCGAGTCGCTTTCCGGTTCGGAGTCGCTGGTGAGTATCGAGAAGGCCAGAGCGCTGATTGGATTCGAACCCGCTTATTCAGTCCGAAGACAACAGGCTTAGATAGAAACTTGCCCTGAGAGGAAATGACTATGATGCAGATTGCGGAAGTGCTGTCACCACAGCCAAGCGCATTATGGAAGCTGGCGCGGCAGTGCGGTGTTGACCATGTTGTGGGGACGATGGATTTCAGCCGGGGGCTGGATGTCGATAAAGAGGATTTGCCCTGGAGCTATCAATCATTGGTACGGCTGAAAACCACGTATGAGAGCGCGGGTTTTACGTTCGATGTGCTGGAAAGCCGTCCACCATTGAATAAGGCGAAGCTGGGTTTGCCGGGACGTGATGAGGAAATTGAGCATGTATGCGATCTGATTCGCAACATGGGAACGCTGGGTATTCCAGTTTGGTGTTATGAGTGGATGCCTGTTTTTAACTGGATGCGCACTTCGACCACGATTCCGGCGCGGGGCGGGGCACTTGTTACAGGGTATGACCATGACCTAATGCGGAATGCGCCGCTGACTGAATATGGAACCGTAACCGAAGATCAGTTGTGGGTAAATTTGCAGTATTTTCTGGAACGGGTGATTCCAGTCGCGGAAAAAGCCAATGTCAAACTGGCGATGCACCCGGATGATCCACCACTTTCACCGATTCGGGGTCTGGGAAGGATTATGCGCAGTGTAGAGAACTTCCAGCGCTTACTGGATATGATACCGAGTCCGATGAACGGAATTACGCTGTGTCAGGGAAACTTTGCGCTGATGACGAATGATCTGCCATCGGTGATTCGCCATTTTGGCAAGCAAGGGAAAATCTTCTTTGTGCATCTGCGGGATGTGCGCGGTACGCCAGAGAAATTTGTCGAAACATTTCATGATAATGGTCAGACGGATATGCTGGCGTGTATGAAAGCCTATCGTGAGGTGGGGTTTGAAGGGGTATATCGCCCTGACCATGTGCCCACGATGGAAGGTGATGGTAATGAACATGCCGGATATTCGTCTATCGGACGGTTGTACGCAATTGGGTATCTGAAGGGATTGCAGCAGGCGGTGTATGCAGATTAGCGATAGGACTATATGATCTTTGGCGGTTGCCGCTGATTACTCGACTCCCTTTTTGTGGGAATATCTTTTGGAATCAGCGGCAAAATATATCACGTCTGATTGAAATCCCCTGATCGAGAATGCAAATAGAACTCAGATAATCACGGCGGTTGGTTTGGCAGCAGCCTCCCTGATCGCTGCCCCGCCGAGGGGGGTAGGCGGCGGCGACGACGGGGAAATCAACGCCGATAACCGCCATTGAACGAGTATCCGAGGTTAGATATTTTTTCAGAGCGGCGGCATTGGGCATAACCAATCCAGTTCCACTTCCACTTCCACTACAGGACATAAATGCCTTTCACAAGGGCACTACGAAGCGTAACACAAACGGTCTGAAAAAGGGCTACCATTTGGTAAACTTTTCGGTAAGGATTTTCTTACTTTGACTCTAGTCGTTCTCGTTTTTCGATGAGTTCCAGGTATGAGAAATTTAATGATTGTGCCAATAGCTTATGCTAGACAGTTGGCTATAATTCGCTGCACATTTCAGCATTGGATTCAGGAATATCATGACGAGTAACTCTCCCATCAAAGCCTTCATTTTCGATCTGGACGGCGTAATAACCGATACGTCGGAGTTTCATTACCTTTCGTGGAAACGATTGGCTGAGGAGGAGGGGATTCCTTTTACGCGCGAAGATAATGAGCAGCTACGAGGTGTCTCGCGGCGTGAGAGTCTGAAACGGATGTTGAAAGGCAGAGCGATTGATGAAGCCACTGCACAGGCGTGGATGGTTCGCAAGAACGACTATTTTATGCGCGATCTTGAAGCCATTTCTCCAAAGCATGTGCTGCCGGGCGTTCCCGCATTTTTAGAAGCAGCGAAATCTGCCGCAATCAAGCTGGGTATCGGTTCAGCCAGCAGGAATGCTAAATCGGTGTTGGAAAAGATTGAACTCAGTTCGCTGTTTGATGCTATTGGAGACGGATACAGCGTCGTGAATAGCAAGCCTGCGCCAGATTTATTTGTCTGGGTCGCGGGTCGATTGAATGTTTCACCAAACGAAGCCGTCGTGTTTGAAGATGCGGAAGCGGGGATTGATGCTGCTCTCAAAGGGGGATTCTGGACAGTAGGGGTTGGTCATTCCCAGATTGAAAAGGCGCATCTAATCTGCCCCAATGGGTTAAACGGTCTTACCCTTCAGACTGTGTTCGAGCGCTTTACAGCGTTATAGCATTGATTCAGCAACTGATGAAACAGTTGTGGTCTTCAGTTCACCGGATGATTGAGCAGACAACATCCACTCTGGGTAAAAACTACGTATCCCACTGTATGATTTTATTTGCCCAAACCGGATGAGCATAAATCGCTATCCAAAGGAGTTACTATTTATGCTCATGTTTTGCATTCTGTCTGGAAGATGGGGACTTTTCTGTTCCTCCATCCCCTTGGGCTTTATTACTCGATTGGTACTTTGACCTTTTTATCAGGCTGTTTATCCTGGAGTTTGGCCTTCTCGACCATCCGGACTACATCGTCCAGGGTTGCGTTAAACAGCCGCCGATAGCCTTCTACCATTTCTTTCACCGCAGTGTCGCCATGTTCGCGCAGACCTTCTGGCAGCAGCGTGGCGAATGCTTTCCCGAACTCCTGCACAGCCTTTTTCTCATGCTCGACAAATTCGTCGAATGGAGTGGCTTCCACTGGAGTGTTCAACTCGGGATTCTCTAAAACTGTTGCATGTTTGACCATCATAGTCTCCTTATTTGTACTTGCTTCTGTCCTTGTTTATTCCCAGGGGATATGCTGTGCGCAGTGCACCAGTTCAGCAGCAGAACGAGTGTGTGGCAACAGCCTCAGCATGGCCCCCTTCTTCAACTTCAACCGGCCATTCGTGAGCATTAACAGCGGTGCGCTTCTTCCGCTCAGGACATCCATCCAGGCGGGATAAGTGCCTTGAATGACGAAGGCAGCTTCGTGCATCGCTTCCGACAGGGATAGGGCACGAGCGGAACGACATACCCCCCGATACAAATCGAACCACACGGCTGCGGACACATCGAATCCGTGATCTGGTGCCTCTTCCATGACGAAAGCCAGCGATCCGGCAGTCCAGTTTAACGATACGCTGCGATAGCTTTCGCTCTGGTTGATTTCTTCTTGCAGCAGTTTCGCCCATTCATCCGAAAAGAGCTTCGGACGCTCGCGCACCAGAACAGGGGCGGTCTGCTGCATCGGTTCGACTGTAACGGGCATCCGGTTATCTGGTAGCGTGACCTTGATGGCCTCTTTGGCACTGCCATTCTGCTTCACAACCTCAAGTGATGGAACGGGGGTGCTTTGTACCGTCGCCACTTCCGGCGGTTTTCTTTCCGGTAATCGATCTGCCAAATCGTAATAAGCATCTTTGAGATATTGTTCTAACTCGGACGGGTTTTTGATAATCGCCTGATCCGTAATGAGCGACATGGTGACGCGACCGTTATAACTGACGACGACAGATGCCAGCCCCATTGATGGATTAAGCGGAAAATAGCCATAGACATGCTTCATTTCGTGTCCCAGCAAATAAATGGGAACAGGCATGGCGGCGACATTGGTACACCAGGTATGAGCGAGGAAGGAAAATGCAGCCGGGGCAACGTTCCAGATTGGAAGCTGAGTAACCGCAGGCATGAGAGAGGGGAGAGTCAGAAATAAATCCACTGAGTAGGCCAATGATGATTCTTTCATGACCTTTGAGAAGCGTGTCACCGCTTTCAGATGTTCTACTGGATTGGGAATATTAAACGGAACATCTATTGGAAGCACTGAAATGCGGTTGCCATATTCTCCCTGTTCTTCCTCGTCGCGCACGTTGACTGGAACCAGAACTCGCATAAAAGCTTGTTCTGTCATTCCTTTGGAGGCGGTATAGCGTTCAACTGCTTTGGATAAGAGGGACAGCATCACATCATTCACAGATGCGCCGCACTGCGCTCGAATGGCGTGTATCTCATCGAGTGGAAATTCCGCCCATACCATGGATTGAAGACCGCTGTTTCTGCCGTTGATGGGGAGTTTCTTAATTGGCTTTAGATTGTTGTTCAGCAGATGCGCTGCGGCAACCAGCATCTTGAGCCGTTTTTCACGGTCTGTCAGGACAGTCCCCAGGCGCAGGCTCTCTTTGCCGAGTTTCCGTAAGAGATTAAATTGATGTGAAATATCACGTGCCAACGAGTCTATTGTTAAATCAACTGGCTTTGGGAGTGAATATGGGTCAAATAATGGTTTATGTTCCTTCTCTTGTGGGGCTGATGGATGTTCCTTGCAAACGTCCATCAGGAAGGTGAACAGCTCTACGGCTGCCAGACCATCCACCATACAGTGATGAACTTTAAAAAATAGAGCCGTTTGATCTGGCAGACCATCGATAAGATAGATTTCCCAAAGGGGGCGATTTCGGTCAAGCACACCGGAAAGGAGTTCGCCTGCTAACTTGCGAAGTTCTTTTTCCGTTCCGGGCGATTCGACGCGAGCCTGTTTGACATGATTGCCGATGTAGAAATCCGGATCGGGAATCCAGGTTGGTTGACCGAGATTGAAGGGGGCTTGTACGATGCGGTCACGATAGCGGGGAATGAGATGTATTCGAGTATCGATATGATCCAGCAAATCGCCGTAATCAATGGTTCCTTCGAAAACCGTCAGCGCGCCTATATTCATGGGCGTTTCGGGACGCTCAACATAGTAGAAGGCGCTGTCCACGGGGCCGAGAATGGCCGAATATTTGTGCATTATTAACCCCCATTTATCGCAGCGAGTGCTTTTAATGCAGCTCGCTCCCCACATTCCACCATTAATTTTTGAACTTCAGGACGAAACGAGAATTCCGGGGCGAGGAAGAATGCTTCATCATCCGGGTCTGGTTCAATCCAAATGACCTGTTTGTCGGGATACTGCGCGGCATATATATCACGCCAACTGGCAATTCTTTCATAGAGGGCGATGTGAAGTGCCTGTTTGGTGATATTAAACCAGCCCATGTCATGGATAGAGCCGCTGGGGAGATAGAGGGGATGATAGGTGTGCGAAATAATCACGCGATCAGCAAGCGCTAATCCAATATCCATCGAAAGAGTCTGGCGTACCTCGCCATCAATGTAATATCTATTTTTGATTTTTACTGGCTCGAACATTCCGGGGATACAAATGGAGGCATGTAAAGCACGGTGAATGGGTACGTCAGTCATGAAGTGATTGTAGTCGTCCTGGAAGTCATGAACGCCATTAAACACAGCGCGTTCGTGACTGTCGAGACTGGTGGCCGTCACATACAGGTCAATATCGGCCTCTCTGAAATCGTTGGAAGGCAGCAGTGATCTGAAAAGGTGTTCCAGTTCGCTGGTGGTGAAGAAGCTTGGGGCATGACGCTGACTGAGGATTAAGTGGTCGAGGAATTCAGCAACGATGTCCTGTTTGCAGCGGAAGGGCAGAGAGAGCAGAAATTGAACGCTGGCAAGGGTAGTGTAAAAACCCTGTACGGCCATCTGATTCAACCGCGGTTTGAACAACATGGTTGAGGTTAATGACTTGACGACCGTGTCGAAACGGGGAACATAAACCGAATCCTGATAGAGTGAGGCGATGAGGCTGTCGACAGTTGCTCCTGATGCGATGATTCCACCGGCAATTGCGCCGGCGCTTGTGCCGACAATCGAGCTTATATCTTGCAGATTGAGAGCTTTGAGGACACCGATGTGGAAGTAAAAAGCCTTCGTCCCGCCACCACTCAATACAAGCGCTGTACCAGGCTTCTTGTGCAGCAAAGGCAGTTCGCGGCGCATAATACACTCTACTTGCTAAAAATTAATAGTTAACCTGATTGTAACAGGCAAGACAGACGGTGTTCAGGAATGGATGTCATATGGAATTGTGACATTTTACACAATCTTTCCGTACAGTGGGGAGCGCATAATCTTTAAAAGAAAAGATTTTGTTTTGGAGAAATAGTGCTATGTTAGATTTAAATGCGGAGGCGACCCTCGCACCCGAAATTCAGGCGCATCCCGATGCCGTTAATCTCTCAGCTAAACCGAACAACATATTTGTAACGGGCGCAACCGGGTTTGTAGCTGCTTATCTCCTGTCAGAACTCCTCGAAAACACAGATGCTCAAATTTATACATTAGTTCGTACTGGTACACGGTTTCAGGGGATGAATCGCATTCGCAGGAATCTTAGCTGTTACCTTCGCTGGCGGGATAGATACGAAAAGCGAATTGTTCCCGTTCCCGGCGACCTCAAACTGCCGCGACTTGGACTGGCTGAAGCTCAATTTGATTATTTAGCCAAAAATGTGGATGTCATCTACCATGTGGGCAGCAAATTAAGCTATGTTGCTCCCTACGAATTCCTGAAAGCTGCGAACGTAGGCGGCACACAGGAAACGCTGCGCTTGGCTGTCCAGGCGAAAGCCAAACCGTATCATTTTGTCTCCTCACTGGGAATCATGATGGGATATACAGTACCGGTTGGCGGTATGGAAGATGATCCGCTGGATGTAGAGAAATGCCCACCAGTAGGTTACTTCCAGTCGAAATATGTGGCTGAACGGATTGTTCGTATTGCCCGTTCTCGTGGTATTCCAGTAACCATTCACCGCATTGGCCTGATCGTCGGCGATAGCAAAAATGGCTGTTCGAATGACGATGATTTTGTCGCCCGAATATTGATTGGCAGCATTCTGGCCGGGTATGGCCCCGACATCAAAAATGCAATGGATATGACCCCGGTAGATTATGCTGCCAGAGCGATTGTTTATCTGACAACACGGCAGGAATCGCTTGGTAAAGTTTTTCATCTGCTTAATCCGCAGTCTGTTACCTGGAGTGATATTATGGAAACCGTGAGCGAATTAGGCTATCCGTTATATAAACTGCCTTTTGAAGCATGGGTCAAGGCCATTGAGAATTACAACGGAAGCGAGGTAAATCCGTTACAACCTTTGCTGCCATTTCTGCATCTCAACTTTGCGGCGCGGATGTTTGGAGTTAGTGAAGCGGCCTATCATGCTTTGGGCACACAAGCTACCCAGCGTGCCTTGGAAGGATCGGGTGTTTACTGCTCACCTGTCGATCATAATCTGGTTCGCACGTATCTGGAGCGTTTTGTCGAGACCGGACGACTTTATCCTGCACCAGCGATGGTTGTGGCGTAGGTTTATGGTGGGTGAGCACAGCGTAGTCTGACCATATTTGATGAGGGGCTACCATGAGCGAAAAAACTTATGATTATGTGGTGGTTGGATCGGGATTTGGCGGCAGCGTTTCAGCCATGCGTTTGACCGAAAAAGGCTATTCAGTGCTGGTATTGGAACGTGGCAAGCGTTTTCATGATAGTGACTTCCCGCACACGAACTGGAATCTCTTCAAATATCTCTGGCTTCCCGCTGTCCGCTGTTTTGGCATCCAGCAAATCAGCTTTATGAACGACGTGATGGTTTTGCATGGCAGCGGGGTAGGCGGTGGGAGTCTCGTTTATGCCAATGTTCTGATGGAACCGAGCGATACTCTGTTTGAAGCGCCCGGATGGCGTGATCTGGCGGATTGGAAGTCTATTCTGCGTCCGCATTACGATACTGCCAAACGAATGCTGGGAGTGAATCCCAATCCCTATCAGACTCCGGCTGACGATGCCTTAAAAGTCATTGCAGAAGAGCGAGGGCGTGGACATACCTTTCGTCCAGCCGATGTCGCGGTGTTTTTTGGCGAAGCAGGGAAAATTGTCCCTGATCCCTATTTTGGTGGCGAAGGGCCGGAGCGTACCGGATGTACAGCCTGTGGGGGCTGCATGGTGGGCTGTCGTTACGGTGCAAAAAATACGCTGGTCAAAAATTATCTGTATTTTGCGGAAAAATGGGGTGCGGAAATCCGTGCTGAGGCGGAAGTTATCGATATTCGGCCTTTAAGTGGTGATCAGCAGGATGGCGCACGCTACGAAGTTGTATATCGCCGTTCAACAGGTTTGTTTAGCAGAACTCGTCATAGTATTCGGGCGCGCAGTGTCATTGTCGCTGCACATGCGCTGGGTTCGATGCGGTTGTTATTTCGATGCCGCGATGTAACCCGCTCGCTCCCCAGGATTTCACAATGCCTCGGAACGAATGTCCGCACGAACAGCGAGGCGCTGGTTGGCTCGACCAGTTGGGATCGAAATGTCGATTACTCAACAGGGGTTGCCATTACCTCGATTTTTTCATTGGATGATGTGACTCAGGTTGAGCCTGTGCGTTATCCAGCAGGTTCATCGTTTATGCGTTCGCTGGCTATTCCGATGATTGAGGGCGGCAATACCCCCTTGAAGCGTTTATACAAAACAATCTGGTGCGGGATTACACATCCTCTCGAATTTCTTTATGCCAAATTTCTCTCGCAGTGGGCGAAGCGCTCAACTATCCTGCTGGTTATGCAGACAGCGGAAAGCACCCTGCGTGTGCGATTGGGACGCAATATCTTTACCTTGTTTCGGCGTGGTTTAGTTTCCGAATTACCTAAAGGGGTATCGCTTTCGCCAGATGTGAACATTTCGCATGGTCTGACACATGCCTTCGCGGCGAAAACACGCGGGATTCCACAGGACACTATTCCTGAAACACTGCTTGGTATTCCAGCAACCGCACATCTCATTGGCGGGTGCCCTATGGGAAAGAGTGCTGATGACGGGGTAGTTGATACAAAGTGCGAGATTTTTGACTATTCAGGGCTTTATGTGATTGATGGCTCAATCATCCCCGCAAATCCCGGCATAAACCCCAGCTTAACTATTGCAGCGCTGGCGGAATACGCCATGAGCAATATTCCTGCGAAAGCTCGTTGAAAAAAATACATCTCCGTTTTGGGTTCGAAAGCGGGTAACGGGACTCGAACCCGTGACATTTTGCTTGGGAAGCAAACGCTCTACCAACTGAGCTACACCCGCGAATAGTGTGTATTATAGGCGGGGGGTAGGGGGTATGTCAAGAATGGCGAAAATCCTCTTCACAGCCGCGTATTCAAGTGTTAGAGTGTTGTTTTGTTTTTCACTTTACTCCGTCACAGCCGTTGTGTACTGATAGTATAATCTCTGGGGTGATGTATTGCTTGAGGCAGTAGAAAACAAGTGAGACGTTGGCGCATTGGATTGCTAGGGGTGGTTGTAAGCCTGCTGGCAATTTATTTTGTTTTTCAGCAGGTGGATGTCCCCAGGCTGGGTCAGGCGCTGGTGCAGGCTCGTTATATTTACCTGCTCCCTACAGCATTTTTCCTGCTATTGGGACTGGTGACGCGGGCATTTCGTTGGCGCATCCTCCTCAGCGATGGACTGCCTCTGCATCGGGCGTTTAGCATCATGAATGTCGCTTATCTGGTTAATGGAATGCTGCCGCTCCGCATTGGGGAATTGGCGCGGGTTTATCTGGCAACCCGGTCAACCCCTCCCGTACCTGTTCTAAAAACTGCTGGCACTGTGATTGTTGAGCGGGTACTTGATTTATTGGCCGTGGTTGTTATGCTGGCGTTGGCGTTGGCTGGTGGGCCTATTCCGGCTGAGATTCGTACTTTTGCGCTGGCCTCCGCACCGCTTGCGGTCATAGGATTTTTGTTTCTTGTGTTGTTGGCTCGGAATCGTGATAAGACATTGGCGATTCTTGCTCGGCTGGTCGATCGGGTGCCATTTCTGCAACGCTTGCTGCTACGTTTCAATCTGACACAATTTGTTGCTCATTTTCTCGATGGCCTTCAACCACTAGGACAATTGCGCACTCTGCTTCAGGCATTGGGGTGGACAGTTATCAGTTGGGGATTTTCTGCAATTGCCGGGTATATACTCATGTTCACCTTTTATGAGCAGGCTAGTTGGGCTGCCACACTGCTATATATAGCGGCGGCAGCGTTTGCTATTGCTGTACCGGCTGTGCCGGGTAATCTGGGGCCTTACGAGTTTTCGGTGGTCATCGCGATTACTGCAATGGGGTATACCGACCCCAATAAGGCAGTTGCCTTCGGTGTCATGGTTCATGGGATCAATCTGGCTGTTCATGTAACAACAGGCGTGATCGGTTTTATTCAGGAAGGGATTTCTTTGGAACAGCTTTCGCGTGGTGTCCAGGATATGCGACAGCATGAACTCAGGACGGTAACACAGGATGTCGCAGGTGGAGAATAATTCTGGCATTCAATCAGCTTCCCTTGTTAGCGAAAGGCAAGCTAATGTCTCAACTCATGACGATCATGTGGCAGCTAGTCGGACGGACATGGGTGAGGCTCAATCCCAGACGCATCGTAAACTGAAGATTCTGATTTCGCTGCTGTACTATGTCCCGCATCGCACTGGATTGACGATTCATGTGCAGCGGGTGGCGGAGGAACTGGCGCGGCGGGGACACGAAGTCACGGTGCTGACAGCGCGTTATAAAATGTCGCTACCGCGCGACGCTGAAATGCACAACGGTGTTCGTGTTGTAAGGCTGTGGGTTCCGCCAATTCCCATTAGTCGCGGGATGATAATGCCTGCGTATCCCTGGGCGGCATTGGGTCTGATGCTTCAAAGTGATGTGATATGGGTTAGCACTCCGATGATGGAGACAGCGCTTGTTCGTTTGTTGGCGGATTTGAGTGGGCGCAATATCATCGTTACCCATCATGGCGATCTGGTCTTGCCGGATGGGATAGCGAATCGCACGATCCGATCCCTGATGTTCCAGATGTATAAGTTTATGGCTAAACGTGCCAAGCGAATTGTCGCGTATAGTCAGGACTACGCGGATAAATCGTATTATTTGCTTCCCTTCAAAGACAAAGTTTCGCCAATTTATCCGCCCGTTCATATGCCCGCGCCTAACCCTGAAAATGTGAAGAAACTACGTGCTGAGTGGTCAATAAACGGCGGCCCACTCATCGCATATGCTGGTCGATTTGTTCAGGAGAAACGCCCTGATGTGCTGATTCGGGCGCTTGAGGTGATTAATCAGTCTTATCCCAATGCTCGGATTGTATTTGCTGGCGAATACGAGATACCATACGAGGATACCTGGGAACGCCACCAGGATTTGGTACAGAAATATAAAGATCAACTCATCTTCCTCGGATTGAAGGATGACATGCAGTTTATGGCAGATTACTTCGCCGCCTGCGATGTGCTGGCGATGCCGAGCGATACCGAATGCTTCGGTCTGGTTCAGGTTGAGGCGATGCTCAGTGGAACACCTGTCGTGATGACCGACATACCGGGTGGACGTGTTCCGGTTACTGTCACTGGCATGGGCAAACTTGGCAAAGCAGGGGATTGGCGTTCGATTGGTGAAGCGCTGGTTGAGGTCATTCGTAATCGGGAACAGTACGTGAAGCCTCGCGCATTTATCGAGGATGTGTTCTCGTTTCAGCGCACAGTTGACCAATATGAAGCAATTTTTGAGCAGTATGCGCGCCCGGAAGATACAAAGCGGTAAATATGGTCGATATTCAAACGATTGAGCTTATGACGCGCAATGAGGCTGATATGGCCTTTAAGAAGCGGGTTCGAACCATTTTCGAGTGGGTTGATCCGCATGATGAGTCGGTCATTCTGGACTGCGCCTGTGGTCGCGGTTTTTACCTCAACATGATTCGCTACGTTAGCCCTTGCAAATTGGTGGGTCTAGAACTGGACTGGCCTGTTATTCAGAAGGCTAAACGCAACGTCGGGCATTTACCCAATATTACGCTGACTAACGCCAATATTTATCAACTGCCGTACCCGGATAATGTTTTCGATGCGGTCATTCTTTCCGAGATTCTTGAACATATCGATCATGATGTGGATGGATTAAGGGAAGTGTACCGGGTGTTGAAACCCGGCGGCGTGGTTGTGATTACAGTACCAAACGCGAATTACCCCTTCTGGTGGGACCCCATCAACAAGACGTTGGAAACTGTTTTCCATACTCATATTGGTAAGGGAACTTTTGCGGGAATTTGGGCAAATCACGTTCGTCTGTATACTGCACAACAATTAAGGGATAGTGTGTTAGCTGCTGGGTTTAAAGTTGAGGAAGAACGGGCTTTTACTCATTACAGCTTTCCGTTTATCCATAATCTGGTGTATGGTTTGGGAAAGCCGCTGCTTGAAGCTGGTGCGCTCCCTAAAGCAATGGCGAACGCTGCTGACCGGACGACGTTTGATAAAAACGACGGTAGTTTGTTGAATCCCATCAATTTAGGTCTGAAAGTGTTAAACTTTTTTGATCGTCCTAATAAGATGAATGAGCCGCCGGGACGATCCACTGTGAATTTGTGCATCAAGGGACGCAAAATTTGAACGCCCACCAGGAATAGAGTTTGAAGTTATGACTATCCCACCCGAATCGTTTGATGAACAGCCTGATTTTGAAGCTCTACCAGAGGATGAAATCGGAGAAGATTATTCTCCCATTCCAGATGATGTTCCACCTGAACAAGCATCTGCTCCTGACGGGTCACCAGCCGCAATTGGGCGGCCTGTTGAAGACCTGACGGTAGCGGAGTTGATTGGGGAATTCTTCCACGCACCCGCTCTGACCTGGAATGCTTTCCTGCGCATAATTCAGCCGAATCCACGCAGCGACTCAGTCCCTCTAGCCCGCATCCCTCTTCGAGAGGTGGCTGCGGCACTCCCTATGGCTGAAGTGAGAAAGCCTGCCCCGCTAGAAGTCCCGTTTTCGGAAGATCGAGCGATACGTCAACGGGAGGCGGTTCGTTTAGGTTTACGGTTTACAGCGCTGATTATCGCGATTTATGGAAATGGGATTTTAGCCACCGAACGAACTGAGGCGACGGGTTTGGATGTTGGCGCGCCTTTTCTCATCATTGGATTTTTGCTGTGGATTGCCGCTGAAGTCTATGGTTTTTGGCCGTCGATCAGGAAGTGGTTTCAGGGGCGCTCGGAAAACCTTCCGGAGTCCGAGGAAACGCTAGCCCAACCGCAGGAAGTGGGTGGTTTTCACACTGACGCAGCCGGACAGAGCATCAACCTGGGGACTCGGCTGCTGTTCCTGGGTGGCGCGGCACTTTTTAGCATCATGACTTATGCATTTACGGGGGGCAATCGTTTCCGGCTTGAGGGGGTCATAACCTGGGTTTTGAGTATTCTCTTATGGGTTGCCGCCTTTGCCCCGTCTGGGTGGGGAATAGGGGCAGTCTGGGGATCAATCCGCAAAATCCGCATCCGCCTCAATTGGACATTGGCGATACTGATACTCATCATGATCATTGGTGCATATTTCCGGCTGTATAACCTGAACGGTGTTCCGCCTGAAATGACCAGCGATCATGTCGAAAAGTTACTGGATTCGCAGCGTATTCTGGATGGTAACCCGCAGGTCTTTTTCCCCAACAACGGTGGACGTGAGCCGATTCAGTTTTACCTGATGGCGCTGATTTCCCATTTCCCCGGTCTGGGCATGAACTTTTTCACGCTCAAATTCCTCACAGTGATTGAAGGGATGATTTCTATCCCGGTTTTGTGGTGGATGGGGCGTGAGATGATTGGTGAAAAGGAAAAAGAACTCGGCAATATCGTTGGATTGATTCTGGCTGCTCTGGTGGCGGTGAGTTACTGGGATGTAATGCTCAGTCGTCTAGGCCTGCGAATTGTCCTGACGACTATTTTTACAGGGTTGCTTATTATTTACTTCAGCCGCGCGATGCGTAAAAATCAGCGTGGCGATTTCATCAAAGCTGGCTTTGTCCTCGGTCTGGGCATCTATGGCTATCAAGCGGTACGAATGCTCCCGGTAGTGGTTATTACGGGGATAGTCATCGCTATTGTTTTTGCTCTGTTTCGCAAACAAAAAAGACATCAGACGGTACGCTATTTCTTCAATTCAGCCGTATTGGTGGCGATTGCCCTCGCGGTATTTGTCCCACTGCTCACATTCTGGGTGCAGTATCCTGATGATTTCTGGCGGCGGACATCCGGGCGGTTGTTGGGCGATGATTTAATTCAGGTCACGAATGAAAAGGGTGAACTGGTTGAACGCGTCGCCACGTTTGATGAACGAATGGCTGCCTTCCGGCAAAATGTGCCGATTGTGCTGGATAATATCCGTAATGCGCTGCTGATGTATAACTGGAAAGGCGATGTGGCCTGGATTACGGCTGCTCCCAATCGCCCTGAAATGGATGTATATACGGGGGCGCTGCTTATTGTTGGTGTAGCAGCCTGGTTAGTACGGATGGTCAGGCGGCGTGATCCAGCGGAGTGGCTGATGCTGCCAATGCTGTTTATTATGCTGCTGCCTTCCGCGCTTTCGATAGCTTACCCGGTTGAAAATCCCAGCGCGACCCGAACCAGTGGGACGCTGCCGGAAGCCTATCTGTTTGCTGCGCTTCCTTTAGCGCTGATGGTGGTTTCTCTGCGTCGCACCATACCAGGACGAGTGAGTATTGTTGCTGGCGCGATTGTCGTTACCGTCATAACTGTTTTTTCGTGGGGTGGGAATTGGAATCTGTACTTTGGTGAGTACACACAGGCTTATCTGATTTCATCGCCCGCGCCATACAGCGAAGCTGGTAAGGTTTTAAAAGGATTTGCTGAAAGCGGAAGCGGTTTTGGCAATGCCTACATGATTGCTTACCCGTACTGGTGGGATCATCGTGCCGTCGGAATCGAGGCGGGGCTGATGGACTGGCCTAATGGAATTGTGGCACTGGCCGATACTCCCAAATTTCTCTATGATGCTTCGCAGCGCACGAATCGCTACCGGCTTGACCCGGAAAAGGACTTGATGTTCTTTTACTCCCGCCAGGACATTGAAACCGATACACAACTTAAGAAATGGTTTCCCACTGGTTATTCGCAGCTGTATACCAGTTACAAGCCGGGTGATGATTTCATGATTTATCGGGTGCCGCGTTTAGGGGCGCAAGGATTTAGTGATTTTGTGGAGAGCAGCGGCGCGAATAAATAGCGAACGCTAATTCGCAAGTGAGGAATAGTGCTGTCGCTTGTGTATGATGTGGTTGTTGGGATTGGTTCTCAGTAAATTGTCTGCCGAGGCGGATGATTCGGAACACAGAGGAATTCTATGGTTGATGCGGTTGCAAAGCCAGTTGATAAACCAGCATTGAGCCTGGGCTTAACCCGCAGCGATGTGCTGGTTGGTGTGCTGCTGGTTCTGGTCATGGTTATTGGCGGATATTTTCGCTTTGTTGGACAGAATTGGGATGACTATACTCACTGGCACCCCGATGAGCGTTTTTTGACCCAGGTTGTCTCGGCTCTCGATGGCCCGTTGTCATTCACTGAACCCGGTTCGCCGCAGTCAGCGTTGGATTGCGCGGCTCGAAATCCAGACACCAATGGACGTGGTGGCTTTTTTGATGCCGAATGTTCACCGATGAATCCCCACAATGTCGGATATGGCCTGTATGTTTACGGGACGCTGCCGACATTTTTGGTTCACTGGACAAGCGGTGTTTTGAGTCAGGCAACAGGTGATGCCAACTGGAGTGGATATTATTACGTAGACCTGGTTGGGCGTATGCTCTCGGCAATTGCCGATATGGGCGTAATCCTGCTGGTGTTTTTCATCGGTGTCTCACTCTACGACAAATGGGTCGGTCTGCTGGCGGCGACTCTGTATGCTGGCGCTGTCTTTTCGATTCAGCAGGCGCACTTCTGGACAGTCGATGCCATGAGCAACTTTTTCGTAGCTCTGGCAATCTGGGCGGCTGTTCGAGTTCAACAATCCGGGAAGTTGAGCGGATACTTTGTTTTTGGGCTGGCGTTTGGTGCGGCGCTGGCAAGTCGCATTAATACTGTTCCGGTGGTTGGACTGCTGCTGCTTGCCGCTGGTGTACGACTTCTGCCTATACTCGACAATCACATGTCGTGGGATGAACGCCAGCGCACGATTACCTTTACGGTTATTGGTCTGGCTGGCGCAGGGTTACTTTCATTTCTTGTTTTTCGCATTACCAACCCCTATGCCTTTAGTGGGCCGGGATTTTTTGGTCTCTCTCTCAATCCACGCTGGTTAAATGATGCCGGACAGGCTCAGTATCTTGTGAGCGGTGCAGCGGAGTCACCACCCAACTGGCAGTGGGTTGGTCGAACCCCTTACTTATTCCCGTTGAGCAATATGGTTTTGTGGGGAATGGGTGTTGGACTGGGAATCACGGGTTGGCTGGCCTGGATTTGGAGCGGCTGGCGATTAATTCGTGGCAAAGCAGGAGCGCTGCGGAATCTGCTGCCATTTGTCTGGATTCTGGTGTATTTCGGCTGGCTGGGAAAGCTGTGGGTCATGACCATGCGCTACTACCTGCCACTGTACCCTGTTTTTGCCGTTCTGGCTGCCTGGGCATTATTAGAAATTCTGCGGCGCGCCTTTCGTTCGCAGGTGGCATGGCGTAAATTAGCTGCTTTTGCCCTGTTGGTGGGGGTGACGGGTTTCACACTGCTCTGGGCTGCCATGTTCACAAATATCTATCGCCACCTGTTTACCCCGGTGCAATCGACTAACTGGGTTTCTGAAAACCTCCCGGCAGATTTTTCCATGACAGTTGAAGGAGCGGACTCGCCACTCATCAACATTGCGATTCCAAATCGTACACCTGTAGGTTATGAGGCGGGGCATCCGGCTGTATCCAGCTTTGTCGCCCCGGCAAATGGAACGATCAGTTCGATTCATGCCAATCACTTGGGCGACTCGAAGGATACACCCTTTGCGGAAGCTGTCCATTTTGCCATCACAGACCCGGATACGGCTGTGCTGCTAGCTGAAGGGACATTACGGGCTAATCTCATACGGACAAATGACCCGAAAGGGGATGCTTACGATATTCCACTGACGGCACCTCTTACCGTTGTTGAGGGGAAAACGTACAACTTCTCGCTTGATGTTGTCGGCGGCGGCCCCATCGTTGGTGATGGCAGCTTTTCGATGTCGGTCAATGCGGTCAATGCACCGTTGATTAACATTGCAGTCATTAACCGTCTGGGCGGCGACGATGTGCCACTGCAATTGAAAGCTTCGCATTACGAAGATAATCAGCCGTTCACCATGTCCTTCACGGTTCCTGCTGACGGTGTGATTACCCATGTTTACTCGCCGCATCTGGGTGATCCAAATAATGACCCGGAGCCGGAAAGCCTTCAGGTTCAGATCAGTGCAGCAGATGGAAGTGTTGTGCTGGCTGACGGCATTCTGACGACAAATCTGCTGCGTGATCAGAGTGTTATGGGTGACGCTTATGATATTCCGCTGAGCGAAGCACTGCCCGTAAAAAAGGGTCAGACCTATAATTTTACGGTTACAGTGCTGTCTGGTGGGCCAGTCATTAGCGCGGGGCCAGTGTTTGCCTGGGAAGGGGAGTGGGATGAAGTCTCGCTGCCTAAAGCATGTCCGCTGCCAAACGGGATGACACTGGCGGACGATCCCCCGCCCGGTTTGGTGAGCCTGCGTGATTGTAACGGGCAGGATTTGTGGTCAGCACAGCTTCACGACCAAAAATTGCAGATTTTTTATGAGGAAGAACCTTATAAGCGCGATTTGATGCAGAACTCGCTTGACGATAGCGATTACATCGTAATTTCAACCAACCGCCGTTACGACTCGCAATCGCGTATTCCGTACCGCTGGCCTATGACCATGCGTTTCTATGATGCGTTGTTCAGTGGCAAATTGGGCTTTGAACTGGTCAAGACTTTCCAGGAGACCTTTGAGCTGGGGCCGTTCAGAGTTTCGGATCAATATCTGCCAACCTACAGCGGGCCGCAGTGGTTGAATGAATTTGAAGCGGAAGAAGCCTTTCATGTTTATGACCATCCGGCTGTTTTCATCTTCCACAAGACTTCGGCCTATTCGTCTGCCAATACACAGACAATTCTGGATAGCGTATCCCTTAACAAGATTGATAAAGCGGTTACGCATTATGGTTGTTCCGACCTAACGCCTGAGAGTCCAGCTAATTACATTTGTGATTCAACCATCGTGGGTGTTGTGCCGTTGTATTCGCTTCCGGCGAGCAATGCCCCTACCGCGCTGCAATTTCCACCTGACATTGCCAGAGTTCAGGCAGAGGGCGGCACATGGTCGGATCGTTTCCATACGGACAGTATCATCAATACTCAGCCTGTCGTGACCATCCTGTCATGGTGGTTGAGCATCATGGTTTTTGGCTGGGTTATATGGCCTCTTTTGTTCACGCTTTTTCCCGGACTTTCTGATCGGGGTTACAGCTTCGCCAAGGCGGCGGGTCTCCTGGTGGTAGCATGGGTAGCCTGGTTTGTCTCCAGCGCGCGCATTCCGATGTGGTCGCAAGGGGGAGTCATTGCTGCGCTGATTGCTGTGGCTGCGCTCAGTCTTGTGATGAGTTGGCGGCGGCGGTCAGAGCTATGGGTATTCGTTCAGCAAAATGGTCGGCGGATGGCGTGGATAGAGGTCATTACGCTGCTGGCTTTCGTGATTTTTCTGCTCATCCGCCTGACGAATCCTGACCTGTGGCATACCAGCTTTGGCGGCGAAAAGCCGATGGATTTTGCTTATTTTAACGGCGTTCTGCGCAGCACTGTTTTCCCGCCGATTGACCCCTGGCACAGCGGCGGTTACATCAATTACTATTATTTTGGTTATGTGATTGTAGGTTCGCCTGTTCTTTTGCTAGGACTGGCTCCTTCTATTGCCTACAACTTGATTATCCCGACACTGTTTGCGCTGACGGGCATGGGTGCATTTTCAGTGGCGTTCAATGTTGTGAGTGCATTGAAAGATCGGCGAGCAGCTAATATCGCCCAGGTTCCGGCAGCACCTATTCAGGCATCGTCACTTGATAATATACCTTTGGACACCAGACAGAATGTTTCGGAAACACCTCAAGTAAGCCAAACTGCCCCTGGTAGCCGATTGGGCAATCCCTGGGTAGCGGGAATCGCGGCGCTGATACTTGCTGTTGGACTGGGCAATCTGGATACGCCGCGCGTGTTTGTTTCCGAGGGGCTGCTCAAAACAGGGGCTTATCAACAACCGCTGTACATCCAGAATGACATGATTCAGGAATATACAGCACGTACAGGACAAGCACCGACGGGCGAAGACCTGCGGCAAATCACTGAGCAGGCGAGTGCGATTGCTAATTCGCCGGTGCAGAGCGCTTTTCTGGGGTTGAAGAAAATGCTAAGCGGTCAGCCTTTAAATCTGGCTCCAAACCGCTGGTATTGGGCACCCACGCGGGTCATTATGGAAGCGCCGGATGGCGGCGGTAACGCTATTGCTGAGTTCCCGTTCTTCACGTTCCTATATGGCGATTTGCACGCGCACATGATTTCAATGCCGTTCATGTTCATCGCCATGATTTTTGTGCTGAATGAAGTCATATTGGCGGGAAATGATAACCGTCGGCGATTCGCTAGTCTGCTGGCACTGGCTTTTGGCGCGTTAGCCATCGGTATGCTGCGGGCGATCAATACCTGGGACTGGCCAACGTTTATGGCTCTCGGTGTGCTTGGACTGGCATTCGCCTGGTGGTTGAAATGGTCGAGCGCTTCGCGTCGAGGGGCGAATGAATGGGTTTCAGTGTATCTAGCGACAGGTGATTGGCCTCATGATACACCTCCGAATGTAAAGATGTCGTGGGCTTTGGGTCAGTATCGACAGCGTTTTACCAGGCGCTCGGTCTTTGAACTCATCGGGCGGGTTGGTTTGTTTTTCGTGCTCAGTGTCGTTTTTTCCCTGCCGTTTACCACGTGGTATGCTTCTGTATATAACCAGTTGGGACGCTGGATAGCGCCCACGACACAGTTATGGATGTACTTTACCATTCACGGGATGTTCCTGTTCCTGATTGTGTCGCTGCTCATCTGGGATACTGGACGTTGGCTGCGAACTGTATATGTTCGTTCGCTCCGGGGCATGTGGCTCATCCTTATGGCACTAGGACTCTCGGTTGTGTTCATCCTGATTGCTGCGCTACTGCTGGCTGTCAGCGGCTATCCTGTCACGATCATCGCTGTTCCCCTGTTGGTCTGGATTACCGTTCTATTCCTGCGTGCTGGTCAAGTGCGCGAAATGCAGGTCGTTCTTGCACTGGCTGGTGTCGCTATCGCCCTAACACTATTCGTCGAATACTTTGTTCTAGGCGGCGATGTCGGGCGGCAGAATACCCTGTTTAAGTTCTATATTCAGGCGTGGCTGCTGTTCAGCGCGGTAGGTGGTGTAGCAGTGGCCTGCCTGCTGCAAAGTTCGTCGCGCTGGTCGAGCATTGTGCGTGTGCCCTGGTATGCCGTAGCTGGATTGCTGCTGACCGTAGCAGCGATGTATCCGATTATGGCTTCGCGGGGGCGTGCGCTGGATAGGATGTCTGCCGATGTACCTTTAACGCTGGATGGCATGGAGTACATGAAGTACGCCACGATATATGATGGCGATCAGGCATTGATTGAAGCTGATCCGACGCTTTCGCCTTTCCCGACGGTAGATGACTACAAAATGATCCGCTGGATGCAGGAGAATATTCAGGGATCGCCTACGATTATGGAAGGGCGCGGTTCTGGCGAGTATCATTGGGAATCCCGGGTTTCAATATTAACGGGTTTACCTTCGGTGAACGGCTGGAACTTCCATCAACGACAGCAGCGGACATTTGACCCGCTTCCTCGGTTAGTCGAACAGCGTGTAGCCAACATCAGCGCCTTCTATGCAACGACCAACATCGACACGGCCTGGGATATTTTGAGACACTATGACGTGAGCTATGTGGTCGTTGGTGATATGGAACACGCCTTTTATCCTGTAAGTGGGCTGGCGAAGTTCGACGAAATGGTCGGTGAAGGTAAACTGGAAGTGGTTTACGACGAGGGCAAGTCGGTTGTTTATAAAGTCATTAAAGATTCTCAGTTTGATCTGGTAGAGGATGTGGCTGGTGGAATTTGATTGGTTCGCCCGTGAGGGCTGGATTGTCATTAGCTGGTGGCTGCTGGTCACATTCGCAGGTGCAGCCGTTCTGCCTTTGTGCGCTCGCCTTCTGGGCGGACTGCCAGATAAAGGCTATACACTGGCGCGCGCGATAGGACTGCTGCTGACAGCCTATCTTTTCTGGATTCTGGGCAGTCTAGGTTTTTTGCGGAATACAACCGGTGGCATTCTGCTGGCGTGGCTGATTGTGATTGGCCTATCGCTGGCCATCTATGTACGGGGTCTTGAACCCTTCGACTGGCGTATGTGGTGGCGTGAGAATCGCTCAGTGGTCATCACGGGCGAAATTCTGTTTGCGGTCCTATTTCTCGGTTGGGCGATTGTACGGGCGTATCAACCCGAACTGGTATCGACTGAAAAACCGATGGATTTGATGTTCATCAACAGCATCATCCGCAGCCCTGCATTTCCACCCAATGACGGCTGGATGGCCGGGTATTCCATCAGCTACTACTACTTCGGCTACTTTATTGCTGCCATGCTTTCGACGGTCAGTGGCATTAATGGCACCATTGGCCTGAATGTTATGGTTTCGCTGGTTTTTGCGCTGACCGGTCTGACCGTGTTCGGCGTGGTCTGTAATCTGGTGCGGTCATACGAGCCGTTTCCTTTCCTGCAAACGGAACGTGGTAAAAGCCAGTTTGCCGTACTAGCAGCAGGTTTACTGGGCGCGATGATGGTCATTCTGATGGGTAACTTTCAGACGGCATTGATCGAATACCCCTATGAAACCCGCACGGCCTCACCCGCTTATCTGCGTTTTACGAGTACGCAAGGGCGCGAAGTCTACCCGGAAGGTGATCTGGCAACGCCCAAGCCTGAGAGAAGCAATCCGGCGTTATGGGAAAATTGGTGGTGGTTCCGCAGCAGCCGTGTTTTGAATGACTTCAATCTGGATGGCACAGTCTCAACTGGCGCACAACCGATTGATGAATTTCCACAGTTCAGTTTCATTCTTTCGGATAGTCATCCGCATGTGATGGCACTGCCTTTCGCGGCATTAGCCCTAGGATTGGCGCTCAATCTGCTGTTGATGGGGCGTGCGCCGACACGGGCAGAAACGGTTTTTTACGCCCTGTGTGTTGGGGCACTGGTGTTCCTCAATACCTGGGACTGCCCAATCTACATTATTGCGTTCGTGGGTGCAGACGGTTTGCGCCGTTTGATACGTGGACAGGGAAGATTAGCAGTAAGTGATTTGCTTGCTTTGGCTCAGTTCGGATTAACCTTAGTCATTCTGACGGTCATTTTTTATCTGCCATTTTTAGTGAGTTTCCGTTCACAGGCATCCGGCTTACTGCCGAACGTGATTAACCCCACCTATTTCCAGCAGTATTTTATTATGTTCGGCCCATTTATTCTCATTCTGGCCTTTTTTCTGTGGAGCGAAGCACGCGCTGCGCGACAGCGTATGAATTGGATATTTGGGCTGAAAGTTGCAGGTGCGATAATAGGGGTTTTGCTGCTAGTTATGCTGACGCTGATGCTGGTGGCGCTGGTGATTCCCGAACTATCGTTTGTTATTCAGAATTTTGCGGCTCAATATGGTGGATTGGGAGGGGCACTGCCTCTGGTTCTCAAACGCCGCTTCGATACATTGTTGACTTCCCTCATTCTGCTCCTGGGGCTTATTATCGTAGTCGGGCGCTTGTTTCCGCGACATTTCGCGGTTGCTGAGGATGCAAGCCGTGATGATCGTCAGGTCGTGACGTATTCTCGCGCCACAGGCTTTGCGCTGCTGGCGGTAGCGCTCGGTCTGGGACTTTCGCTTGTGCCGGAATACTTTTATCTGCGGGATAATTTTGGGACGCGAATTAACACCATTTTTAAATTTTACTATCAGGCCTGGCTGGTTTTCAGTGTTGCCAGTGCCTATGGTGTTTATGTACTACTTGTCGACAATCACCTCATGGGGGTAATAGGGCGGGTGACATTTGCGACTGTTGCAACTGTGGCTGTGGGTGCTGGTATGCTGTATCCGATTTTCGGGGTTTACTCGCACGCCTATGTTGAGACTGGCCGCGCTTCTGGTATTAATACGAAGCCATTGACACTGGATGGCGGTTCTTCCTGGCCGACAGCAACAGACTATGAGTCGATTATGTGTTGGGAGAGAACCATTGGTGATCAGCAGCTTGTGGTCGCGGAGGCGCTGGGTGGGGCATACAATAACCCGTATCCAACCGGACGAGTGCCGGGTTTGACAGGTGTGCCATCGGTGCTTGGCTGGACGAATCATGAAGCACAGTGGCGCGGGTCTACCTATTACGAAATCGCGGCCAATCGTCCGAATGATATTCCGACATTGTATAAAGACCTGCGTTGGGAAGTTGCTCGCGATATTATCAAGCAGTACGGGATCAATTATATTTTCTATGGCACAAGCGAACGGCTGACATACAGCAGCGCGGGCGAAGACAAATTCCGCGAAAATCTTGAACCCGTGTGCCCAATTATGGATGCCGCCGGGAATGTACAAAGTGTTTTTTATCACGTCACCGATGCGAATGTGGCGGTAAGCCGTTAAGTTTAACTGAAATGCGATGAGCAATTGCTCATTTTTCAAGTGAAGTCAAATAGTAGGAATGGTTATGGACGCTACACGGGCGTTGATGGATGAAAACGAACGGGAAATAAGCAGCAGTCCGCAGACATTTATTAGTGCGGAAGTAGCTGTTTATCTGGCGCTGGTGCTTTTATCAGTCGTGTTGCGTGTTGCGCAGCTTGACGCGGTTCCTTTATCGACTGGTGAGGCGCGTCAGGCATTGGCTGCGTGGCGTGCGGTGTCGCTCGAAGCTGCCGGAACACCGATTGTGGCGGAAAGTCCGGTCTT
This sequence comes from Aggregatilineales bacterium, assembly GCA_044226645.1. Taxonomy (GTDB): domain Bacteria; phylum Chloroflexota; class Anaerolineae; order Aggregatilineales; family Phototrophicaceae; genus CFX2. The sequence continues at coordinate 15,186 of JBGAGR010000009.1, read as the reverse complement.
GTTCACGCTGCACAGCTTTATGTTTACGGTATTGGGACCATCGGAATTTTCAGCGCGCATTCTAACAGCGTTGGCAGGTGTGGGCTTAGTGCTATCGCCACTGCTCTTTCGCGGGCTTCTGGGACGTACCCGAACACTGCTGTTCAGCATTTTGCTGACGTTTTCACCTTCGTTATTGATTACGTCACGGATGGATAGTCCGGTCATCTGGACATTGCTGGTCGTCATGTTCGGTTTGTGGGCATTCTGGCGGTATCGTGAGAGCAGCGAGAGCCGATTTGCTGTCCTGACGATAGTTTGTCTGGCGGCGATGATTTTCCTGACTGACCCAACGGGAATATTTTTGGCATTGGTATTAGGTGGAGCGGGGTTATTTGCTTATTGGACACATCCGCGTGAAGAATCGGATGAGGAACAGCCGCCACAAGCTGCGCCTAATTTATCGGCGCTGCCCTGGTTGACAGGTCTCTTGATGGCTTTGTTAGTGGTGGTGGTTGTTAGTACACAGTTGTTGACTTATCCAGCCGGTTTAAGCATCGTGGGCGAATTGCTCGGCAGCGGCCTGCGTGGCGTGGTGACATCACGGCCTCTGATACCTGCTTTCTTTCCTGTACTGGTTACATTATTCTATGAACCTGTCCTCGTCGTTTTGGGGATTGGCGCAATCTGGTGGCTGCGCCGCGAAGGATTATTTACAACTGTTGAGCGATTTTTGACGGGCTGGCTGTTGTTAAGCGTCGTTTTTGGTCTGGTTTATGCTGGAGCAGGGCCGGAACATGCTCTGTGGCTCGTTTTACCGCTGGCTGGATTGGTGAGCGCCTTGGCCGCTCATTTACTCACCAGAGCAACCGACATAATATGGTGGTCGGCTCCGGGTTGGAGCAAATGGCTGGTGGCTGGTGCGGTGGTTGCCTTGCTGAGTATGTTCGCTATCCACTCCCAATCATTGGCGCGGACACTGCTGGTCACAGCCGATGGCACATTTCAACTCGGTTCTTCCAACTCGATTAGTGTCGTCTGGGTGATTATCATTATCCTGTTCATGGTGATTGGTTATTTCCTATCTTCCAGCGTCTGGGGTGTTGGGACGACTACGCAGGGCGGTTTATTGGGACTGCTGGCATTTATGCTCATAACCAGCCTGGGAAGCGGCTGGCGTGTGTCTGTTTTTGACGCTGACGATCCTGTTCAGTTCTGGAATCGGAATCCCGCAAACAGCGAAGTGTTTTTGCTGCGGGACACGCTGGCTGAAATTGCTAAGCGGAACAGCGGTGGATTTCCAATGCTGGATGTGACGGTACTCGCGGCGGATGATGGTATTGTGGCCTGGACACTGCGGAATTTTCCCCATACACACTTTATCACGGATGCCGGTGCGGCCAAAGCGCAGGAAATTGTGCTGCTGCCAGTCGCGCTTGCAAATCCTGATCTGGGTGGGCCGTATGTCGGTCAGCGCTTTACGATTACCAGCGCATGGGATTATCGAGGTGTGCGATTAGTCGATCTGCCTGCATGGTGGTTACAAAATCGTTCGCGGACGGGTGGTGTGCCTGCCGACCAGATGGTACTCTGGCTGCGGCAGGATGTTTATGATGGTGTGCCTTTTACCGTCAACCAGTAAGGAATCCGCAAGAAAGTTGTGTATAGAAATAGAGTATGCTGCATGAGTTATTCGCACCCATGAGCAAGAGGGTTGGCAGGGGACATTTATGACACCCGAACCAGAGGGTTTTCAGAATATTATTCAGCGCTGCCTGAAGGGCGATCAGGCTGGTTTTGCTGCATTGTATGATCTTACTGCGCCGCTTATCTATCGCCTGTGCTACAGCCTGCTCATGAATCGGCAGGATGCGGAAGATGTCATGCAGGAAGCGTTTGTCTATGCTTTCAAAAATCTATCTCGCTATGACGCGACACGCGCATCATTCAAAACCTGGTTGTACACCATCGCGTTAAGCCGCTGCCGCAATAATTATCGCCGTAAGGGCTGGCTGCGTTTTATGACTTTGCTTTCGCCAGATTTACCTGCCCCTCGGTCAGAGACTCCCGAAGCGAAAATGGCGCAGCGCGATGCACAGGCTGCTGTAGAAGCTGCATTAGCTTCCTTGTCGCCGCGTTTACGTGAGGCCGTTGTGCTGCGTTATGGACATAATCTGACGTATCGGGAAATCGCGGAAGTGACCGGATGTCCACAAAAGACGGCTGAGAGCCGTGTTCGTTTGGCGCATGAACGGCTGCGCAGCGAATTGCAGCCGGTTGGGAAACATTTACTGGAAGAAATGATGGGGTTCGAGTTGTAAAATCATGTGGAACTGTAAAAAATGCCAGGCTAATCTGGTGGCATATCTCCACCATGAGTTATCCCCTAAAAAACGACAGCAGGTTTCGCGACATCTGGATCAATGCGAACGCTGCTATGGCATTTACCTGCAAGAGCAGGATATGATGCACAATCTGACACACATGGTGCCGTTGGTGGGGCAGGCCAGACAGCCAACTTTTGATCGGGTTTGGACAGCGATTCAGCGCGATATTCAGGAACCGCGCCGTAGTGTAAGACCCTATCCAACACGTTATGGTGTAGCCGCTCTTTTAGCAATATTTATGCTGCTGGTTCCACTCACGTTGGGCAACCAGAATTTGCCATTGGTTATGCCTGCTACCCAACCTTCACCGCTCGTCTTACAAATGACACCCAGCAGCACCGATAGTGCTGAATCTGCGCTCTCTGCCTTTGAAATTAGCCTGACACCGGAAGCCCAGGCATCAAGAACTAGCGGGCCTTCCCCGGATGCAATCAGTACACCCTGAGGAAATAATGACGATTACTAGAGAAGATTCACCCTATAACCCTTACCCCTCTGATGATGTGGGTACTCCCGTCAATCGCTGGCTGACGACGCGCTTCCAGGTCAATTGGGAAACCTGGGTTTTTGTCATCATTTTGATGCTGGCGATTTTCACCCGATTTTATAATCTGGGCGCGCGTACCATGAGTCATGATGAGAGCTTGCATACTAAGTTCTCGTGGGACTTATACAGCAATGGGATTTTTCAGCACACGCCATTGATGCATGGGCCGATTTTATTCCATATCACCGCGCTGGATTATTTTTTGTTTGGTGATAATGATTTTACCGCGCGTATTTACCCAGCGGTGCTGGGCGTGTTGATGGTGATGTTCCCGCTGTTGTTCCGGCGATGGTTAGGGCGTTGGGGAGCGATTCTTGCGTCCATCATGTTCCTGATTTCGCCGCTGATTTTGTATTACAACCGCTATATTCGCGAGGATACACCATCCATTTTCTATACCCTCATCATGGTGTATTGTACCATGATGTATTTGCATGGCCCACCTCATTTGAGGCGAAAAGCGCGCTGGTTGTATATCTTTTCGGCGGCTATGCTGGGCAGTATGGCGACCAAAGAAGTCTCCTTTATCTACATCGCGATTTTTGGCAGTTTCCTGACACTTTACTGGTTAGTGCGTCTGGGACAGTATTTCTTCAAACTCCCCGGTAAGTCACTGTTTTATTTCCTGTCATTGACAGTGTTGTTAGGTGGTGTTGCCGCTATCGGCATGTATATTGTCCTTTCGATTGACCCGGTGAACACGGCAACGACACTCGGACAAGGATCGCTGGAATTTGCCAGCCTGATTAAATGGACGGTAGCTGTTGCTGCCTCGATTGTGGTTGTGGTTGTCGGGAGTTTAATCTGGTCATTCCGCCGCAGCATTGTGCGCATTCCCTGGTTGGATGTGCTGCTCATGCTGGCTCTGGTGGTGGTGGTTTCGGCGGTGTTTATTATCGTCGAAGAACGTTCTCATATCACGACACAGGCTTCGACGGAAGCGGCGGCTCCGGCTGTGCCCGGACAGGATGGTGCTGATACTGTTTCGGCTGGTTATGCCGCCCTGCCATTTTATGGCTTTTGGATTATCTGCGCAGTCGTTGTTCTGGCGGTTATTTTTACTCGTTATGCGGGTTGGTGGCGTAAACTCCATCGTTTCCCGGAACTTGATATTTTAATCGTCATGGGAACGATGGTGCTGCCGTGGCTCACGCCGCTCGTAATGAACGCAATGGGGGCAGATCCTACTTCGATGCCGTCCATTGCGGCGGCTGTACAGGCGGCACTTCCAGTCAAATTGGATTTAACGCAGTACGGAATCCAGATTTTTCTTTCCGCACTTCCTGTCTTACCCGCTTTTGCAGTCTCTATTGCGGTGGGGTTGGCATGGGATCGCAAACGATGGTTGATCTCCGCCGTGATTTTTCATGTGTTGTTCCTGTTCTTCTTCACCACAGTATTCACTAATATTCAGGGTGTTGGAACCGGGATGATTGGCAGTCTGGGGTACTGGATCAAGCAGCAAGGTGTCCGGCGCGGAAGCCAACCGCAGTATTACTACTATCTGGTGATCGTGCCGTTCTATGAGTTTTTGCCGCTGATTGGCAGCATTCTGGCGATGGTTGCGGGGATGAAGTATTTCTGGAATTTCCGGCGGAATCGCCTTGAATCCGGGGTGACACTTGCGGTTACGGACGGGCTGGGTGAATCGCGGAGTCTGGAATCAGTGAGTAATGAAGGTTACAGCCAGGAACCGCTGCCAACAGAACCTTTTATTCCAGCGGGACGCATGGTATCACCAGAAGAACGACTGTCTGCGCCTCCATTCTTATTGTTTGTGTCGTGGTGGGCGATTCTGAATTTGATCGCTTTGACTTTAGCGGGCGAGAAAATGCCGTGGTTGGGGACACACCTGACCACACCGCTTATTTTCCTGGCGGGGTGGTACTTTGGCGGTTTCCTGGATCGGCTTCACGTGCGTGAATTCTGGAAGATTAACTGGTTATATCTACTGCTGCTCCCTGTGCTGTTAGTGGCGGGGGCGCAAATTGCTGCTCCGTTTATTTTCAGCGGCGGGCCAGGTGGACTGGAACAACAACAGTTGACCCGCACCTTCCAATGGTTCGGCGGCATTATCATCGCTGGCGTGGTCATTTATGGTATCTTGCAGGTGGTGAAGCGCAGCAATTGGACGCAGCTACGTATTATGGTCAGTGTAGTGGCGTTTATCGGGCTGGCTTTTATGACGTTTCGTTCAGCGTGGATGGCGGCTTTTATTCACTATGATGAAGCCTCCGAATTTCTGGTATACGCGCATGGCGGCCCTGCCAACAAGCAGGTGACCGAAATGCTGGAAGACCTGAGCAAACGCACTACCGGCGGCATGGATATGAAATTCGCCTATGATTTCAAAATTTCCTGGCCTGGTGCGTGGTATTTCCGCAATTTCAAAGGCGCGACCTACATGGGTGACACGCCTAATCAGCGCGTGATGGATGATTCGATGGTGGTTATTGTCGGCGATGAAAATCACTCGGCTGTGAAAGGGATGCTGGAAGATCGCTACTACGAATTCAGTTATATTCGCATGTGGTGGCCTATGCAGGAATATTTCGGGCTGACTCCCGAACGGGTTGTGAACACATTTGATCTCTCGCCGGATGATACGTTGGCGCAGCAGTTCCGTCAGGGTATCTGGGATATGTGGTGGTCGCGTGATTATACGGCCTACGCCAATGCCCTACGTGAACAGGCACGTCAGCAAGGACGCGATGAACAATACATTCAGGATAATATGTGGGACGGTGGCCTGACCAAATGGCCGGTATCCGATCACATGTATGTCTATGTTCGTAAGGACATCGCGGCACAGGTCTGGAATCTGGGTGTTGGTGAAGGTTCAGCATCGAATCCCTTTACCGCAGTGGAAGTGAATCAATGTAATGCCAACTGGCAGCCGCGCGAAGCCAGCCAGATTTTGACCATTAATCAGGCGGGTGGGCAAGCGCTCAATCATCCGCGACAGATTGCCATCAGCGCGGATGGACATATCTATGCGGTTGAAGAGGGCAGCCATCGCGTTTCCGTCTTTAACCCGGATGGTACATTTGACTTTGCCTTTGGGTCGGAAGGCCCCGGTCCAGGCCAGTTTGAACGTCCGAATGGTATTGCGATTGGACCGAGTGGCAAGATATATGTAGCTGATACCTGGAATTATCGTGTTCAGGTGTTCACTGCACAGGGCGAGTATCTGACAAGCTGGGGGCAGCGCGGTGAATTCGGGGCGAGCGCCCAGAAGGAACCGGTTGATGGATTCTGGGGGCCGCGTGCCATTGCGGTTGATAGCGAGGAACGGGTGTATGTTGCTGACACTGGCAACAAACGTATCCGCGTTTATGATGCTAATGGTCAGTATCTTCGCGACATCGGTTCGGGCGGCAGTGGCATTGGTCAGTTGGACGAACCAAGTGGGATTGTGATTGGACAGAACAACCTGCTCTATGTTGCCGATTATTGGAATCGCCGCATATCGGTCTTCACGCTTGATGGCCTTGCTGCGACTCAATTCCTGGGTTCGGATGGACAGGCTACCAATACATTTAGAGTACGCGGCTGGTTGGATGACCAGGGCAATCGTCCCTATATGGCAATAGATGCCGCTCGTAATGAAATCTACGTCACCGATCCTGATGCAGGGCGCGTGATGGTTTTTGATACACTCGGCAGTTGTGTGGGGTCATTCGGTCAACTGGGACACGAAAACCTTGATCTTACGCAGTTCTCCAGCGTGGGCGGTATTGCCACTGATAGTCAGGGTAATGTTTTTGTGGCGGATGCGAACGCGGGGCGTATCCTGCGCTTCACGCCATTTGAACCGCCCGTTGTACAGCCACCTGCTGACCAATCGAGTCTGAATCAGGGGCAGGCGAGTGGAGCGGAATCGACGATTGAACTTGTCGCGCCTGTGGGGGCGGAAGTGACACCAGAAGTTACAGAAGCCGCGGCAGGTTAATACATGTGATCTGTAGGGAGGGTTGTGTATGCTCTCCCCCTGTCGGTGAAAAGTCTTGTCAATCGCGATGCTGCGTGGTAGAATCCGAAGGACTGGAAAAGAAAAGTGGGTAACCCCCACTTTTCGTCATTTTGGTACAAGTTCTCACGTGGCTCAAATTCAATATTTGAGTGTTTTGTAGTATTATAGAAATTGCCACAATAGAATCCCTGTAAGGGGGAGTTGGTTCGTAAAGCCATGAAAAGCGAGTTTGAAGTCGCCTTTAACGAAATTACCGAATTGCGATCCCTTCCGCGCGAAGTCGTGCTGGAAGCATTGCAGACAGCACTGGTTTCTGCCTATCGGCGGGATGCCAATGCCAGCGCTGCCCAACGGGTAGAGGTCAATATTGACCCGAACACTGGGCGGGCACGTATTTTTGTCGAAAAAGAGGTGGTGGATTCTGTCGAAAGCCAGAATACTGAAGTCACCCTCGAAAAAGCCCGTTATTACGATCCTGAAGCGAATTATGGCGATATGGTGATGGTACAGGTTGAAGGTACCACCAAGAAATTCGGACGTATCGCGGCGCAGACGGCCAAGCAGGTTATTCTGCAAAAAATCCGTGAGGCGGAACGCAACTCACTTTATGATGAATACATTGATCGTGAAGGCGATTTGGTTACAGGAACCGTTCAAAGTGTAAACGCCAATATGATTACACTGAGTCTGGGACGGGCTGAAGCTATTCTCCCCCGTAACCAGCAAATTCCCGGCGAACGGTATAAGCCACATGATAAGCTGCGCGCTTTTCTGGTCGAAGTGAAGCGCACCAATCGCGGCCCACAGATTGTTGTCAGTCGCGGTCATCGCAATATGTTACGCCGTCTGTTAGAGTACGAAGTCCCTGAAATATTCAATGGACAGGTCGAAATCAAGAATATCGCCCGTGAAGCTGGTTATCGCTCTAAAGTGGCGGTTGCTGCTTTGCAGGAAGGTATTGACCCGGTAGGCGCATGTGTTGGGATGCGTGGTATCCGTATTCAGAATATCGTCAAGGAACTCCACGAAGAGAAAATCGACGTTATCGAATGGAACCCCAACCAGGAACAATTTATCGCCAAAGCGCTGAGTCCGGCACGTGTCGGTGGTGTCTATTTGGAAGATGATCCGGATGCGGGGCGGACGGCAGTTGTCATTGTTCCGGATGACCAACTTTCGTTGGCAATCGGACGCGAAGGTCAAAATGCGCGCCTTGCAGCCAAGTTGACGGGCTGGCGCATTGACATCAAGAGTGTAACTGAGGCTGTTCAGGATGCATTGAGCAATCTGGATACCCCAATTCTGGCGGAAATCAAGGCAAATCATGCCGATTTGATCGAAGACACACGACGCATTATGGAGAAGAAGGCTGCTAATAAGGCCGTTCAGCCGGAAGAGTTCAATGCACTCTCTCGCTTTGCTGATCTGGTCGAAAAGCGTCTTTTAGGTCAGCGTGACGCGGCTCGCGAAGCGCGGTTAGCAGAAATCAATGCTGTTAAATCAACTCTGCCTCAAGGTGCGTTTACCCTGCCAATTTCTGCGCTTGAGTTGCCCGATGAGATCATCGAAGCACTGCAACCCTTAGAAAATGTCGGCGAGATTATGTGGCGCTTCCTGATTGACGAAAATCGCTTGCGCCGTATGCTCAAAGATTTACCTGATAATTCATTGGCAAGTGTTCAGGCAGCACTGGACAAGATTGTCATCCCGGATGAAGCACCGCAGGCTGTCGTTAAAGAAGTGGCCGTTGAAGAAAGTGTCGATGAGCCGGTTGTTGAACAACCTGAGGCTGAAGTATCTGCTGAAGCGGCTGCTGAAGAACTCGTGCGTGATGCATTTGCCGATGAACCTATTGAAGAAGCGGTTGTGATTGCACCACCCATACCCCGAAAACCATCCCGACCAGTGGCGGAACCTATCCCTGTCTTTGAAGAGATTGAAGCGGAAGATGATGATGAGGATGGCGAGGATGACGAGTTAACCCCGGGTGGTAAGAAGAAGGAGAAGAAGAAAAAGAAGAAGGAACGCCAGCAGCGTCGTCAACTGATTTTCGATGAGGAAATCGGCCAGGTAATCGCCAAGCGCCGCCGTAAGGGTGGGCGTGGTCGCGATGAGTGGGACGACGAATAGGTCAGCATATGGGCGCGGAACGTCAACAGCCAATCAAGCATATGCCGATGCGGACGTGTGTGGTCTGCCGCGAAAAAGCGAATAAGCGCGCCTTGATTCGCGTGGTTCGCACGGAGAGCGGTATACAAGTTGACCGTACTGGTAAATTGAATGGGCGGGGTGCTTATCTCTGTGAGCGTGAAAGTTGTTGGGAGCGGGCGGCTTCAAGTGAAATTTTGAGTAAAGCCCTGCGAACAACGCTTACGGCAGATGATCGCGAACGTTTGCGACAAAGGCCCAATTGGGCATGAAGTACGAAATGATGATGGTGTTAGTCACCACCAATACAATAACAGCGACGGGTCAGCCCTAAAAGACCGCTAGATCTTTGCCTGACCTGCCGCTCCATACGAGACAGATGGAGGTCAGAGTATATGGCGAAGGAAAAACAGGCGGTATTACTGCCCGATTTCTTGACCGTTCGTGAACTGGCAGAACAGATTGATGCCAGCCCAATTGAGGTTATGAAGCGCCTCATTGCGAACGGGATTATGGCTTCAATTAATCAACAAATCGACTTCGATACGGCTGCGATTGTCGTTGAGGAAATGGGTTTTGATGCCCACTCAGCTACCGCAGTTGCTGTTGAGGAAGAAAAAAGCAAAGCTTCTGAAGCGCAAACCTGGCGTAAGAAGTACACTGAAGAGAAACCGGAAAACCTTAAGCGCCGTCCTCCAGTTGTGACCATCCTCGGTCACGTCGATCACGGTAAGACAACCCTTCTGGACACAATCCGCAATTCACAGGTTGCCGAAGGTGAAGCAGGTGGTATCACCCAGCGCATCGGTGCGTACCGTGTTGTGCATAACGGGCAGTCTATTACCTTTCTTGATACTCCCGGTCATGAGGCATTCACTGCGATGCGTGCTCGTGGAGCGCAAGGAGCCGATATTGTGATTCTGGTTGTTGCGGCAGACGACGGTGTTATGCCGACGACACGAGAAGCCCTGAATCATGCCCGTGCTGCCAACGTGCCGATTGTGGTTGCGATCACCAAAATCGATAAACGTAATGCCAATGTTGAAACGGTCAAGAAGGAGTTATCTGAACTTGGCCTGACACCCGATGAATGGGATGGTGATACCTTGGTTGTGCCAGTTGCAGCGCAACAGGGCAAAGGCATTGATGACTTGCTGGAAGCTGTTTTGCTAACGGCTGAGGAAAAAGAAATTGTCGCGAATCCGGCAGCGGATGTTTCCGGCATTGTGCTGGAAGCGGAAGTTAGCCCACATCAGGGCACGATGGCGACACTCCTTGTACTCAATGGAACCCTTCATCGTGGTGATGTTGTCACTGCTGGGGAAGCCTATGGTCGAGTTAAGGCCATGTTCGATGAAAAAGGTAAGAAGATTGATGAAGCCGGTCCATCTACACCGGTTCGTGTGCTTGGTCTGAATACCATGCCTCAGCCGGGTGATGCGTTTGAATGGTCGAAGAGCGACAAAATCGCTCGGCTGACAGGTGAAGAACGAAAAGCAGCTACGGCGGAACAAAATATCCGTCCGGAACGTTCACTGACACTGGAGGACGTTTTCGCTCAATACAAGTCTGGTCAGGCCAAAGAACTGAGTCTGATTTTGAAAGTGGACTTGCAGGGGTCATTGCAACCTATTGTTGACCGACTGAAGCAAATCAGCACGGAAAGCCAGGATGGTATTGCTATTCGTCTGCTGGCGGCTGATGTTGGTCACATTACCGAAAATGACATCAACCTGGCGGCTGCTTCGGGGGCTATTGTTATCGGCTTCGCGGTCAATGTTGATAATCCGGCACGTCGCGTTGCCGATTCGCTTGGGGTTGAAATTCGCTTGTATGACATCATTTACAAGCTCTTTGAAGATGTTGAACTGGCTTTGAAGGGTATGCTGGAGCCAGTATATGCCGATAAGACCATTGGATTGGCTGAAGTGCGCCAAATCTTCAAAATTCCGAAGGTCGGGGTTATTGCTGGCAGCTATATCCGTGACGGTGAAGCCCGTCGTAATGCCCGTGCCCGTGTCAAACGCGGCGGCAAAGTTCTCATTGAGAATCTGAGCGTTGGTTCACTTAAACGTGAAAAAGACGATGTTCGCGAGGTTCGTTCAGGCTTTGAGTGTGGTATCAGTCTGAACGGATTTATTGATTTTCGTCCGGGGGATTTGATCGAGTTTTACGTATCCGAACGGGTGAACTAAGCTCCTGAAGGGCAGTCATGGCAGCCTGTAAAACGGGGGAATTGATGAAATTACCTCAGGCAAGGGGCTTATGCCCCTTGTTCATTTTTCGGATAAGTTGTCTTTAGGGAGGACATCATGACTATTAAACAGGATCGGATGGGCGAGCGCATCCAGGCCATATTGAGCGAACTGCTCCTGCGTGAAGTTGCCGATCCGCGTCTGAAAAACATCACAGTCACAGAGGTCAAACTCGATCAGGAGTTGATGTTCGCCAACGTCTACATCAATGCTTTGGGGGATGAAAGTCGTCAGGAACCCGTTATGGCGGCTCTGGAACGAGCGAAGGGCTTTTTACGGCGTGAAGTTGCCAAACGGGTGCGCATCCGTAATGCACCGGAATTGATATTCCACTGGGATATGCGGCTGGAACATGGTGAACGAATTCATCATTTGATCGCCTCATTGGATATTCCGCCTGCCGAACCTGCTAAGAAGACTGAGGGCGAGGATGACCAATAAGATCGATTGGGCGGCGGCAACCGAGGCCGTTCGCAGCGCGAATTCGATTGTTGTCGTAACCCATGTTAAGCCTGATGGCGATGCTATTGGGTCGCTGTTGGGCATAACCCTGGCACTGCGTGAGCAGGGTAAAACAGTGGATGCCGCCGTCGATGGCGGTGTCCCTGATTTTCTGTATTTTCTGCCTGAATGGAAAAGTGTTCGGGATCGGCTGAAGCGCGGTAAATGGGAACTGATGATTTCGGTTGATGCCAGCGATGAAGAACGCAGCGGATTAGTTGGCATATACGGACGCAAGCATAGTCCGAAGGTTATTAACCTCGATCATCATCCGACCAATACAATGTTCGGCGATATTCATCTGGTGGTTCCGGAAGCAGTCTCGGCAACCGAAATTGTCTACGATTGGCTTGTGAATATGAATGCGCCTGTGTCACAACCCGTAGCCACAGCACTGCTGACTGGGTTAGTCACGGATACCATTGGTTTCCGTACCAGCAATGTGAATCCAAAAACATTGGGTACTGCTCAACAGTTGATGCTGGCTGGTGCGCCTTTTATGGAGATTATCAACCGGACGCTGGTGAACAAACCTTTTAGTACCTTAAATCTGTGGAAGCAGTCGTTTCCATCGGTTCAGTTGCAGGATGGCATCATCTCAGCCGTGATTAGCCAGGAAAATCTAAAAGCGGCTGGCCTGACGGATGCGACTGACGGCGGATTGGTCAGTACCTTGATTACGGCTGAAGAAGCTTTGATTGCCGCGACGTTCAAGGAACTTCCCGATAAGCATGTCGAGTTAAGTTTCCGCAGCAAATTCGGTGTTGATGTTGGCTCAGTCGCTTTTGCGTTGGGTGGTGGTGGACATACACAGGCCGCAGGTGCAACGGTTGCGGGTACAGTGGAGGAAGTACAGGCACGAGTGATGCCGCTTCTGGTCGCCGCTGCTCAAGGGGTGACTGAGGCTTGACCGAGGTGTTTGGTTTTTTCAATATCGATAAACCTGCCGGAATGACCAGTCATGATGTTGTGGCGAAAATACGGCGTGGTTTAAAGTTGAAAAAAGTGGGTCATGCCGGAACGCTGGATCCGATGGCGACTGGTGTGTTGATTGTTTGTGTGGGCGGTGCGACCCGTTTGAGCGAATATGTGATGCATGGAACCAAGTGCTACCGGGCGCGGGTGCATCTGGGCATTACAACCGATAGTTATGATGCTGAAGGTGAAATTCTGCAAGAGCGGGATGCCAGCGTCGTACAGCGTGAAGATGTGGAACACGCATTACAGGGCTTCTTAGGTGATATTCAGCAGATACCACCCATGTACAGTGCCATCAAGCAGGGTGGACGCAAACTGTATGACCTGGCGCGAGCAGGACAAACGGTTGAGCGTGAGGCACGGTCAGTACACATAGATTCTTTGCAAATTGGAGATTGGTCACCGCCAGAATTTACGCTGGATGTGACTTGCAGTGCCGGAACCTATATTCGCAGTCTGGCCTATGATGTGGGTGAGGCATTAGGGGTAGGGGCGCATTTATCCGGGTTGATACGGACAGGCAGCGGGGCTTTTCGGCTGGATCATGCGATTGCATTGGATACTCTGCTTTCCAGTAGAGATTGGCAGCAGCATCTTGTTTTGCCACAGGCAGCCTTAAGCGATTGGCCTGTGATTCATTTCAATGATGAACAGGCGGATGATATTCGACATGGACGGGCGGTACACTCTGCTGATGCCGTTCATGAAAAGCTTGTACTGGCTTATGCATCGGATGAGACCCTGATTGCCATTGTTCAAGGCGGTAGTGGAACTTGGAAACCGATTAAGGTATTCTCAGTAGAGTGAGATGAAAACAGAGGCGCATTGTGATGCGCCTTTTATGTGAAGTATTGTTAAACTGGAATAACTCATGCGACATATCTACAACCTGGCAGATGTGCAGTTGCAGCAGTCCTCGATTGTGACGATTGGCGTGTTTGACGGTGTCCATAAGGGTCATCAACATCTGATACAAAAGCTGGTGGATGAGGCGCGGGCGACGAAGCGTTTGTCGGTGGTATTGACGTTTTTTCCGCATCCAGATGTGGTGCTACGCGGTCTGAAAGGCCGTTATTACCTTACTACGGCTGAACAGAAAGCCGAAGCATTGATGAAGCTGGGTGTGGATTACGTCGTGACACAACCATTTAATGAGGCTGTGCGGCAGATTCGGGCGGCGGATTTTGTTGACCAGTTAGTGGACTGTCTGCACATGAAGGCGCTGTGGGTAGGTTCGGATTTTGCGATGGGGTATAAGCGCGAAGGCAATGTGCCGTTTTTGCGCCAACAGGGCGAGCAAAAAGACTTTGTTGTGCATGAAATAGACCGCATTGAGGCCGAAGGCGGGGCGATTAGCAGCACAGCGATTCGACAGGCAGTGCAGGAAGGCCGTGTCGACGAAGCCAAAGAATGGCTGGGACGAGCCTATACGGTTGTTGGCGAGGTTATTCACGGTCAAAAACGTGGACGGCAAATTGGTTTTCCAACCGCCAACATGGATGTGTGGAAGGAACAGGTGCTTCCGGCAAATGGGATTTACGCCAGTTGGGTACGGCTGGACGATGAGGTCTTTATGGCAGCGACCAATGTAGGGGTGAGTCCGGGATATTTACGGACAGCAGTTAGAATTGTCTTTTGAGAAGCGGCTGCGTTCTGAAGCCAAGTTTAACAGCCTCGAAGAATTAATTGCTCAAATCGGGCGGGACGTGGACGAAACACGCGCTTATCTTTCACAACAGGCTATGAAGTAGAACCCTCGAAACTGGAATGTCCACCTTATTGACCATTGCCGCTATACTTTTTTCAGGACTAGAGGGAATTGCTAGGCTACGAGAAGGGCGGCGAATTCTTCGGGAGGAAACATACCACTATAAAGTGAAATTGAAACCGATAGTTATGTATCGAAAAGGAAAATGTGTTGTTCCGTTTGGAATATCGACATTTCTTTCAGGAGCAGTTTCTTTACTAGTGTTGATTGCCCTGTTGCTCAATGGGGTTTATGATCCCCTTTCTTTGGTCTTTTACCCCATTGTCGCTGCTGGATTTGTGGAAATATCGGGGTTTGTGGTCAGCGAAAAACGCTGTAAATCCGCAATACCACCTCAACCAAAATCCTTGCCCAGATAAAGTGGCTTTTAATCAATCCTCTTTGGGCAGGCGATACCCCAGACGGCGCATTAAATCCTCGTCACTGCGCCAATTCTTCAGCACTTTGACATGGAGTTCCAGATAGACCTGTGTGCCCACGATGTCGACCAGTTCGGCGCGGGCTTGTGCGCCGATGCGTTTAATCATCTCGCCGCCTTTGCCGATGATGATGCCTTTTTGCGAATCACGCTCGACATAAATCAGTGCGTCGATATAGGTCATGGATTCCGAGCGCTCTTTGTATTCGTTCACTTCTACGGCGACGGAGTA
>JBGAGR010000350.1:0-6963 GCA_044226645.1 Aggregatilineales bacterium | reverse complement strand
TTCTCGTTGGCCTCTTTAGCAGCGCGTGCTTGAGCAGTTTGTAATACTGAGTCTGCCTGTTCAGAAGGCACGACCACGATTCCTTCTTCATCCGCAACGACAATATCATTGGGCGCTACCTGTACCCCGCCGCACATCACCAGGATATTGAGCGAATCGACGATGTTCTTGCCGCCGGGAATAGGAATCACCCCTCGCGCGAATACGGGAAAACGCATCTTGCGCACTTCTGCCAGATCACGAATGACACCATCCACTACAAAAGCGGCTATGCCGTGCTTTTGAGCGACTGCGCAGACATTCCCACCTGCGACCGCGTAATCAACATCGCCCGCCTGGACGACGATGATGGAACCCGGTGCAGCACGATAAATCGCAGCGTGCAGCATCAGATTATCAGCGGGCGCACAGCGTACCGTAAAAGCTGGCCCAGCCACGCGCGGCATTCCCTGCCACAGTGGACGGATGTTGATATTCATCACATGGTCACGGGTGAGTGCATCTGCCAGTGTGTTTGGGGAAAGTCTCTGGAAAGCGGCGTAATCGGTCATGTTTCCTCCACGAAGTTCGGTCATTTTTGCGCAGAATACCATGCGCTCACTTCGGCTGTATAGACCCGCTCTCAGGTGGTACAATCTGTGCCGACTTATTGATTTCATCTGAATCTTTACTGCGCATAGATAATCCGCAGAGTACGACTCTGTATAACTAAACCTTTTCTAGGAGAATTCTTGTGAACTCGATCACTGTGAAGTCCATCAAGCTCTATCCTATTGCGATGGAACTGGTGGAAAAGCTGCGCACCAGCTTTGGCGAAGAACCCTATAAAGCCTGTGTGCTGGTCGCGCTGGAAACCGACGATGGCATTATCGGCTGGGGAGAAGCCTCGGCGGAAATCAATCCCGGCTACAGCTATGAAACGGTTGGCACAGAACTGCATGTCCTGAGCGAATTTCTTGTCCCGGCGCTGCTTGGCAAGACGATTAAAGATGCGACAGAAGTCCCCGGTTTATTGAGCGAAGTGCGCGGACATCCGTTAGCGAAACATGCGCTGGAAGCTGCTGTCTGGGATGCGTTGGCGAAGAAAAACAATATCTCTATCGCAGAAGCGTTTGCGTCACATCTCCCGCCGGAGCATAAACCACGCGGCTATGCCAATGTTGGTGTGAGCATTGGCATCCAGCCCAGCGTGGACGCGACTCTGGCGATTATCACCAAGCGCCTCAATCAGGGCTATGGACGTATCAAGCTGAAGATCAAACCGGGATGGGATGTTGATCTGGCGCGCGGTGTACGCAAGGTTTATCCCGACATCACCATGATGCTGGATGCCAACAGCGCCTATTCATTGGCTGACGCTGAACACCTCAAACAGTTAGACGACTTCAACTTGCTGATGATTGAACAACCGCTTGGTTACGATGACATCTACGAACACAGCAAACTTCAGCCGCAGTTGAAAACGCCTGTCTGTCTGGATGAAAGTATCCATACTGCCGATCATTTCCGTCTCGCGCTGGAATTGGGAGCCTGTCGTATCCTCAATCTGAAGCCTGCGAGGGTGAGCGGCTATACGGAAAGTCTCGAAATCTACAAAATCGCTGTCGAAAACAATATCCCGCTGTGGATTGGCGGCCTGCTGGAAACGGGTATCGGACGCGCGGCGAATCTGGCGTTTGCGTCGCTGCCGGGTGTCACGCTGCCCTGTGATATTTCCGCTACAGACCGTTACTACAATCCCGACCTGACCGAGCCACCTTTTGTCCTCGGCGCGAACAGCCGCATCACCGTACCCACCGCGCCCGGTATTGGTGTCGCAGTGCAGATGGATCGCCTCGAAAAGGCTGTGAACTGGTGGAACGCAGAAAAGCCGTATAAACAGGCTCTCTAGGTGGAGATATGGGTTCAACCTTAATCATAAGAAGAGGATTTCCTTCAAAGGCTACTTGGATGCCAGGTAGGGATACATTTGAGATTGTTTTAGAACGAATAGCAGAGCAATTTGAATCAAGCGATCCTACGTTAGCAGCGTTTGTTCTTGAACCAATTGGTGGATTCCCTTTTCTGGAGTTGAGTTCTCTTGAAGCTCCTCAATTTCGGAAAATCATGGACACTGTGATATTAATGTTGGAACGAGATCTGCTTGAACATGGAGCAGGGTTAGATACTAGGGATCTTAGTGAATTAAAGGCTTTATTGCTCCTTGATGATCGGGCGAAGGGTAAGTTTCCTGATCGAACAGGTCGAATAGCACTTCGAGGGAATTCCGAATGGAACGCTCCCTGGTGGGTTTACGATCTACTACTTGAAGTGCTTTCAGCTTATATCTCTCGCATATTTGGATTAAAACCAATAGTAGATTTTTTGTTGCAATCACGCACAATTGTCAATAAAAACGCCTGTAATCTTGTCGAATTGGATAGTTCCGATTTGGAGCTTTTTATAGAGCCTCTCGAGTGGATCCGTGTATGGTATACAGGGGGAAAGGTTAGCCTTGCGCCCGAATTTGAAAAAGAGCTTTATCCACGAGTAATTACTCTCTATCAGCTTTTTCGAGATGACCCACGAGCTAGGGATAAGGCGTGGCCTGAATATTGGAGAAACTAAAATGCCCTTTGGGAACATGAAACTCTCCTTCATCAGTAGTAGTTAATCGGTGATGCGACGAGAAACCTTATAAGGTGGACATACCCTGATGCAATTTCAAGCCCTGATCGAACGAGCCGTGCAAATTCGGAAACGATACGCCGAAGTTGAAGCCTCGCGCTATAACCGTTCCTGGACAGATGAAGAACTCGCGCTTGGATTTGTCGGCGATGTTGGCGATCTGGTCAAGCTGGTTCAGGCGAAAAATGGTGTTCGTGCCATTCCGGATGCCGATGCCAAACTGGCTCACGAGTTGGCGGATTGTTTATGGTCAGTCATTGTGTTGGCTGATGCGTACAATGTCGATTTGGAACAGGCATTTCTACAAACCATGAATGATCTGGAACAACATTTGTCGGCGGAGTAATAGGGCAGGCGATGATGATTGATGCTGAACAGGCCTTTAGGATTGCTGAAGCATGGATTGATGCCTGGAATGGCAGGGACATCAATGCCATTATGGCGCATTATGCCGATGATGTGGAATTTCATTCGCCGCTCATCGTCAAGCGCATGAGCATTCCTGACGGGAAGATTGTTGGCAAGGATTTGCTGCGAACTTATTTTGCCAGAGGGCTGGAAGTCACGCCCGACCTCAAATTCCAACTTGAGCGGGTTTTGACGGGTGTGGACAGCATAACGATTTATTATCGCCGCGAAAGCGGTCTGAGTGTTGCGGAGGTCGTGCAGCTTGATGAAGCAGGCAAAGCCATAAATGTTCGTGTCCATTATTCAGCGCCATTGGCGACACAATCTGGTTAGCAATAGATACAGCATGATACGGGGGAAATAAGATGTCTTTCGGAAATATGAATGTCGCCTTCATTGGCAGCGGTGTGATGGGGGAGGCGATGATTAAGGGACTGCTCAACAAGCAGTTGATTCCCGCTAACCAGATTGTCGCTTCTGACAGCCGTGAGGAGCGCGTCAAAGAACTCATCGCGCAGTATGGTTTGCGCGGCACGACCAGCAACCTCGACGCGGCAGATGGTGCCGATATTGTTGTGCTGTCAGTCAAGCCACAGGTACTTAATGAAGTGCTGCACGATGTCCGGCGCGGCGCACATTCTGCTAAATTGGTCTTGAGCATCATCGCTGGGGCAAAAATCCGCACAATTGCCGATGGCATTGCGAATCCGAGTGTGGTGCGTTCAATGCCCAATACACCCGCCCAGATCGGCATGGGCATTACCGTCTGGACAGCCACGCCGGAGGTGATGCCGGAACAGCGCGAACAGGCCAAAATGCTGCTCGGAGCATTGGGCGACCAGATTTATGTCGATGATGAACGCTATCTCGATATGGCAACCGCCCTCAGCGGCACGGGGCCAGCTTATGTCTTCCTCTTTATGGAAGCGCTCATCGACGCGGGTGTGCATATGGGCTTTTCCCGCCGCGATGCCGAACACCTCGTACTGCAAACCATGCGTGGTTCGATTGAATATGCCGAACAATCCGGTTTGCATCCGGCACAGTTGCGCAATCAGGTGACGAGTCCCGGCGGCACATCGGCAGAGGCCATCTATCATCTGGAAAAGGGCGGTTTGCGTACCGTCGTTTCCCGCGCAGTGTGGGCGGCTTTTCAGCGCTCAGTATCGCTTGGTGGCGGCGCGAAAGCCCATAATCCTGACGAATCCGGCGAAGTGCATTAGTTGGGGCAATCTCGTGGATGAACTGGTTTTTCCAGAAGAAAAAATCCTACGGGATACGATTTTCCCGGATTTGCTGCGGGGTCGCCCGGAATGGGATAAACCCCACACCGAGGCTGTCGTTTACTGGATGAAGTATCTCTTGACGTTCGTTGCGCTAGACCCAAAAGTGATGATCACGGCGGCTTATGCCCATGATTGGGGCTATGTGGGTTTGTTCGATGACAGCGGCATTGCTGATTATGATACGATACAGGCTAGAAAAGTGCGGCATATGGACATCGGCGCGGCGCGTATTGAACAATTCCTGCGCAAGCACATGAGCGATACGTACACGGATGCTCAGATTGAGCGCGTTGCTCATCTGGTGCGTGTTCATGATAAACTGGAACATCTCACCGACGAAGATGAACTTCTGTTGATGGAAGCTGATACACTGGGTGCGTTGGATTCAGACCGGGTGAAACCAACTTACTCGAAAGTCGATAACGAAAAATATATGCTCGAAGTACAAAATCGGCGGCGATCCCGTTTTATTCACGCGGAAGCCATTCGCATCTGCGATGTTTTGATCGAAAAACGCAGCAGCTTGTATCAGTAAGGGGTTGAAAATTGTCCCATTTATCGCTATAAGGAAGTTTAATACTTTCCATTGAAAAGGGATTGTTGAAAAGAACGCAAATTTCGATTGTGAAAAAGTGGACAGATGAACCTAGATCAGTTAAAATGCAGAAGATGCTGATTCTTTCCGCATTCTAATTTCATGGCTCAAAACAGCGTTACGCTGATAGCAAGAAAATTCAATAGCCGAGGACAGATGAAGGAGGCCTGAATGGCTGCTGTCTCCAACGATATTTTTCAATCCCTGCTGAAGCAGGTAGAAGCTTTCAGTCCGACGATTGAAGCGGTTGAAGTCGGACATGTTTTGGAAGTGGGTGATGGTATCGCCCGTGTCGCAGGGCTGGACAACATTCGCTTTAGCGAATTGGTTCGTTTCAGCAATGGTACGCCAGGAATCGCCTTTAACCTGGAAAAAAGTAACGTAGGTATCATCATCATGGGTGAGTACGATACCATTCAGGAAGGCGACGAAGTGCGCCCCCTGGGTCGTATCGCTTCCGTACCCGTTGGTATGGGGATGGTAGGCCGCGTAGTTGATGCCCTGGGGAATCCGGTAGACGGCAAAGGCCCCATCGCAGCGACCGAATATTTCAACATCGAGCGTATCGCTCCCGGCGTTATCGAACGTAAGAACGTGGGTCGCCCTGTTCAGACCGGTTTGATCGCCATCGACTCAATGATCCCGATTGGTCGTGGTCAGCGCCAGCTCATCATTGGTGATCGTCAGACAGGCAAGACCGCTATTGCCATCGACGCGATTGTCAACCAGAAGGGCAAGGGACTGAACTGCATTTACGTCGCCATCGGCAAACGTCGTGGTGAAGTAGCGCGACTGGTGGCTTTGTTGGAAGAATACGGTGCGATGGAATATACCACCGTTGTCGTGGCCTCCGCTTCTGACTCAGCAGCAATGAACTATATTGCGCCGTACGCGGGCTGCGCCATTGGCGAGTGGTTTATGGAAAATGGCAAGGACGCGCTGGTCATCTATGATGATCTTTCCAAGCACGCCTGGGCATATCGTCAGGTATCGCTGCTCATGCGCCGCCCACCGGGACGTGAAGCCTACCCCGGCGATGTGTTCTATCTCCACAGCCGTTTGCTCGAACGTGCCGCTCAGTTGAGTGATGCACGTGGCGGCGGCAGTTTGACTGCGCTCCCCGTTATTGAAACCCTCCTGGGTGATGTGTCGGCCTACGTGCCCACCAACGTTATCTCGATTACAGACGGTCAGATTTACCTCGAACCGGAATTGTTCTATGCTGGCGTTCGCCCGGCTATTAACGTCGGTATCAGTGTCAGCCGCGTCGGTGGTGACGCGCAAACCAAGTCCATGAAGAAAGTGGCTGGCGGTTTGCGCCTCGATATGGCGCAGTTCCGCTCACTGGCAGCCTTCGCTCAGTTCGGCTCTGACCTTGACAAGGCGACCCAGCAGCAGCTAGATCGTGGTTTGCGCCTGACCGAACTGCTTAAGCAGCCTCAGTATCAACCTCTCGCGTTGGCTGATCAGGTCGCTTTGATTTACGCTGGTACGAAGGGCTATCTGGACAATGTGCCGCTGGAACGGGTGAAGGAATGGCAGACTGCTTTCCTCCGTTCGTATAACAGCCAGTTTTCCGATCTTGCCAGCAGCATCGCCGATACCAATACTCTGACGGACGATCAGGAAGCCAAGCTGAAGAACGCGCTGGAAACCTTCCGTGCGAGTTGGAGCTAATTTCATAGTCGTTAGGGCACGCTGGTGGGTTGCCCGACGGGATGAAATCAAGGAGAAATAAATGGCTACAGCACGCGAAGTTAAGAATCGCATCCGCAGCATCAAGAATATTTCCCAGATTACCCGCGCGTTGGAAGCGGTATCCGCGTCCCGTGTGCGCAAGGCGCAGGCGCGTGTGCTGGCAAGCCGCGCTTTTGCCGAAAAAGCCTGGGAAATTCTGCTCAATGTGCAAAGTACATCGGTGAAAGGGATGCCCCTTCACCCGCTGTTGACCGCCCGTTCCGAGATCAAGAATGTGATGATCGTCGTCATTACATCAGATCGTGGTCT
>JBGAGR010000349.1:0-6880 GCA_044226645.1 Aggregatilineales bacterium | reverse complement strand
GCAATTGCCGTTAGAATCAGCGCGATAGTCTGTGACAACGTTTGCTTCGAGCCAAACAGAATATTGAAAAAGTGCAATGATGGCGTACAAATCGCCAGCGTCGCCAGAAAGAGCAGAGGCAGCTTGATGATGTTGATCCCGGCCTGTGGCACGCTGTGCGCCGCCCCCATCACAACGCCATACACTGCCAGAAAAATGAACGACGAAATCAGCAGCGCTTGAATCTTCTCACGGACATCAATCAACTGGCGTATCTCCGTGAAGAATTTGCGCCTGTCCCGTAGGACAGTTTCGATAATGGTGATATTTTCGACGAATTTCATGCGATAGCCCCCTAAACCTCTTTAGCTCCAGTGTATTGCAGTTATGAGTTGTACGGTGATTATGTAGGATACTTTAAATCCTATCCCATCCATATCTCCCTGCTAACCTTGCTAATAACATACCTGATGATCTCGAGCCGATTCTGTTTGATTACTTCTCACAATATACCTACCACGAATGGATTGCGACGGTTCACGCGCCAGTCATCACGCACTTGAGTGCTTGACAGTCGGTTTTAGCGGAAAGAAATGAGCATCCCGATGCTGTTCAGCACATCGGCATAAAAATTGCCGCCGCGTTGAGTCAGCAGGATGAACGGCAGTGACGGATCACCCAGAAACGGACTAAGTGTCCACGCCATCTGACTCCCCACGAACGCATACAGAAACACCCAGATCATGAAAATCAGCCGCCGTGTTTTAATACCTTCGGCTTCATCTTCCCGCTCCGTCACGATTTCGATGCCCTGCCGCAGGAAGTAAATCCCTAGAAAGCCTGAAATGGCGAAGAAAACCACATTCAGCAGTTTGAAAAAGTCATACTGTGATGTGCTGATGAGGAAGAAAAATGTGATTGGCGCGAGGCTGAACAGCAGCACCGATGTAGTCGCAATCGCCGTCAAAATCAGCGCCAATGTTTGCATGATCGTCTGCTTCGATCCGAACAGGATATTGAAAAAATGCAGTGATGGCGCACAAATCAATAGAGTCGCCAGAAACAAAACAGTAGCTTTAACGGTAAGTACGCGCAGCAGCCGGACTGTGTGCCGCGCCCATCCGCCAGCCCGTAAATCGCTAGAAATATCAGGCACGACAGGAACATCGCCCGAATCTTAGGGAATACATCAATATCCTGCCGGATTTCGGTGAAAAACTTGCGGCGGTTGCGTAAGATCGACTCAATAATCGTTATATTTTCCATGTGGCACATCTCCATTCTATGGACAGATGCTTCTCAGCCTAATTGAATACCGCATCTCAATTCGACCCTCTAAGTGCCTATCCTCTTGCACCCAAGTGGCAATACGCTAAAGACTCAGCCTCACCTTCCTGCGTGGGGATTAAGCGGTACAGATCATAGTCAGTGCAGGATAATATTCATGCTCAATTTACTCATGGTAGAAGACAATATCCGCTTGCAGGATGCGCTCAAGGGCGGTCTCGAAGCAACAAACGAAGTACAGGTCATCGGCATGGTCTGAAAGGCGAAGAAGCCTCGAATACTGCTACGTTGACCATCACACAGCGTCATTCTGATGGATGTCGCATTGGCAGGCGACATGAACGGCATCGAAGCCGCTGTAAGCCATCCGCGCACGCCCTGCCGCTGGTCTTTTATTCGATTCAGGACGACGATGCTTACTACCGCGCCTTTCTGCAATCCGCATCCTCAGCCATTATGCTTATGTCCGCAAATCGAATTATCTCCTGCCGGAAATGATCGTGCCGCTGCTCCGCGCCGTCAGCGGGCGCAGTTTGTTGACCCGGACATTGAAGCCCGTGTCCAGCAGGTACGCCACCGCGACGAACACGATCCGGCGAATTCTGCTTGAACCGAACGAACAGCATGTCGCCCAACTGCTGGCAAGTGGTCTGACCAACGAGCAAATCGCGGCACGAGTCGGCTTCCGTGACAAGCGCACCATCAGCCGCACCAACGGACAAATTTATGCCGCATGGGGCTTGGTCGATACCGCTACCGACGAGAAAATCGCCCGGACACGCGCTACCATCATCGTCCACACCCGCCGTTTGGTGCGTTGGGATGAAGAGGGTGCGGCTTACGTACTCGACGAACGCGGCAATTGGACACATTGGGATGTGCTGACATGACCGGGATTATTCCGCTCGATTGGGTGCTGATTGGTGTTTCCGTTTTCAACACTATCGTATTGTTCTCGCTCGGCCTGACTGTTCTCCTGAATGCGGAACGGCGAACATGGGCAGTATGGCTGATGGGTTTGGTATGATGATGGGGCGGTCTTCTTCGTCAGCCACACGGCCATTCTGGGACATGAACTACTGTTCACGCGCGGCACACTCGGCTTAGACTTCTGGTGGCGTGTTGGATGGATGCCCGTCATCATCGCACCTTATGCCTGGTACGTGGTCATTTTATGGTATGCTGGTTTCTGGAACACCCTCGAAAGCCGTCTGCGCCGTCGCCATCGTCTCTGGTTCAGTCTGATTTCAGCACTGGTCGCCTTTCTGGTATTACTGGTTATTTTCGGCAATCCACTGCCCAGCTATCTCGATACCGTTTACCTCGATTTTTCCGGCACACCTGCTGTCGGTGGTATCCCGATTTTATTTATTCTCTTTCCACCGTTGATGATCGCCTGCGTCGTGCTTTCCATAGATGCCCTGCGCCGCCCGGAACCGCCGCATCGTCTGATGGGCGATCTGGCGCGGCAGCGTTCGCGTCCCTGGCTGATGGCAACCGCAGGTTGTGCTCACGGTCAGCCTGCTCGTGACAGGCTTCATCCTCTGGATTGTTCTCCTGCCCGGTGACGCGATACAGGTCAGCTTTGTAGTGATTATCCTGTTCGATCTGGTGCTGGAAACGCTCATCGCGATGACCTCGATTTTTCTGGGACAAGCCGTGGTCGCTTACGAGGTTTTCACCGGGAAAACACTGCCCCGACGTGGCTTTGCCCGTCAGTGGCGCAACACACTGCTGATTAGTGCCGGATATGCCGTCCTGATTAGCTGGAGCCTCAGCATTCAGCTCCGCCCCATCTACAGCCTGCTGATGACTGCACTGTTAATGGTTATCTTTTATGCACTTTACAATTGGCGCTCTTTTGCTGACCGCGAAAAATTCATGGCTCAGTTACGACCCTTTGTGAGCAGCCAGCAAATGTTCCAGCACCTCTTAACGCCGCAAAATGATTTGCTCAAACCGCAGCAAGCACTTTCATCCAGGGCGCGAAACCGCTGTTTGTCAACCATATGTCATGATGTCTATGGGCGCGAAAAGTGCTTATCTGATTCGGCCCGATTCGCGCCGCTGGCAGTCTTGCTATCCGCTACCCCGATCTACGGTGGTCTATCCTTCCAACCGATCTACCCGAAATCTGCCGCTGTACCCCTGCCGTCCAATTTACCCGAATCGCCGACGACAGCCATCGTCCCCTTGCCACAAACAACCTACCCCGATCTACGGTGGGCAATTCCCTTGTGGGCGGAACGCGGACGCATCGGTGTGCTGCTGCTCGGTGAAAAATCCGATGGCGGCTTGTATACGCAGGAAGAAGTTGAAATTGCCCGTTCCAGCGGCGAACGCATCATCGACACACTAGCAGGCGAACAAATGGCACGGCGCTTAATGGAATTACAACGCGGACGATTAGCCGAAAGCCGCGTGATGGACAGACGCACCCGCCGCGTGTTGCATGACGACATTCTCCCGACGCTGCATACAGCCCTGCTGAAATTAAGCGCCTTTTCCCGCAGTGAACCCGCCGTAAAAGAAGCCATCCAATCACTGACCGCCGCCCATCAGCAAATCGCCGATCTCATCCACAGTGCGCGACAGGCTGCTGACCCCAACTCCAGTTGGAATCTGGCGGAAGCGCTTCAAAGCATGGTACAGGATGAATTTCAGGGTGAGTTCACCAGCGTCAACTGGACGATAGCCGATTCGCTGCCTGCGCTGGATGCCATAACCTACGAAGTCGTCACAGGCGCAGCGCGGGAAGTCATCCGCAACGCCGCCTTGCATGGACGCGGCGACCAACCTGAACATCCCCTGAATCTCTCGATTGACATCGGCTGCGACAAAGGCATATCCATCACCATCTGCGACGATGGTGTTGGCTTCAATTATGCTGCTAATGGGAAAAAGGGCGGCAGTGGCAACGGATTAGCCCTGCATACCACTATGCTGGCGATTGTCGGCGGATCATTGGTGGCAGAAGCCGCTGCAAATGGAGGGACAATCGCCATTATCAATCTCGCATCAGGCTGGAAAACGGGCTAATACAAAGAGTATCGGTGGCTGATTCTTCAACCACCCACCGATAAACAAATCACTTTATGAGCTGGTTCCGGCAACGACTTTAACCGGGATGTGCATCCCGATGTCATAATGTCCCGCGCCAGGGTCTTCCTCGGTAGCATTTGGGTCAATCGAGACAAAGCAGCCCATTTCCCAATCACCCACCTTGTCATCCGGCAGCGTGAAATCGATGGTCATTTCCTGGCCAACCTTCAACTCGAATTCATTCAATCCGGCAGTACCGATGACAAATTCATCATTGTTCATTTGCCCGGAAACTGTCGTTTCAACATCGCTCAACAGGAGATTATTGAAGTCATGATGGTAGCCTTCTTTGATGACAATCGGGTCGCTGCCGATCAGGACTTCATGTTCGAGCTTACCCGCATTTTTAAAGTGAAGTGTATATTCTTTGCCCGTCTCAAATTGTAAAGGCGCGCCTTCATCCAGACCCTCAACACTGAATTTATATTCGGTCATGGTGATGTTGATTGGCGCTGTGGGTTCGGGCGTGGCTTCCTGAGCATGAAGTGAAAAAACAAATGTAGAAGCAAAAATGGATATCATGAGTCCCATGATGAGGATTATTTTGACAAACCGTTGGGCAAACATATCTAAACCTTCATTCTTGCATGACTAGTTAATGAGGGATTGATAAGGCCTATTCAATCTGATTGTCAGTCTAGCCCTATTGCTGCAAGATGCACATTAGCTTCCATCAGGGAAGTCATGTGACAAATGTCACAATCCTATCAAATCTTCCATTTTCTCATATAGAAAGTTGTCTTTCATTCGTGAGCATTCGTACTAGCCTCTGCGGTAACGGTATTGGCTTCGGTTATCACACCGATGAGAAAAGGGCGGAAGCGGCAGCGGATTATCCTTACACGAAAGAGGCCGAGGAATTCCCCGGCCTCTGAGTGTTAATGTCCGTTCGCGTGGACAGCTTCTGCACTCACGCCATTACTGCGTTGAGTGAGAAAATCATCACGGGCATCCAACTGCTCTTTCAACCCCTTGAAGGATTGTTCCAGCATTTCCAGCGAAAGCTCGCTCAAATCATCGTAAGCACATTGCGTCAACGCATAGACAGCGACTTCACGGATGAACGCCCCCGGATAACCCACCAACTGCGGGACAATCGCGCTGTGAGCTTCCTGCCACATGCTGCCCAAATACTGCCGCAGCATTTTCTCGGCATCAGCCTGAACACGAGTCTCCGGGATGATAAAAATACGATCCAGTCGCCCCGGACGCTTCAGAATACGCTCATCAATTGCTTCCGGGTAGTTCGTGGTCGCCACCAGCAGCGTTCCCCGGTCATTGATAGATGATTCATTCCCATCCAGCACGTTCAGCACCATCGCCTTTTCTTCAACGTGCAGATAGGCATCCAATTCTTCCAGCAAAATCATCGTCGGATGGGCAGAGTAAGCGGCAACCCGCAGCGCATGTTCGATTTTGCCAAAAGTCGACCCATACGGATCATGCGGATTCTTATAGGCGCTGGACACGTAAATCACCAGATACCCCTCGTCGATAGCCCACTTCGCCAGCGCGGAACACAACATGGTCTTACCCGTTCCCGGCACACCTGCCAGCAGCAGCTTACGGAACGGCTTCAGCTTCAACCGCTGATAGACACCGATACCTTTTGTGAAAAAGCCGCTGATGTCTTCCAGAATGTCATGCTTCAGTTTTGTCGGAAGTACGATGTCCTCCCAATTCACTGTTGGGACGAAAGATGTCGAGCGTCCGCCGATGATGACAACCTTTTCTTCCGGGACAAGTGCCGTATTCAGGCGATTGCACTCGTTAGTAAAATCGGCCCACGCCGGAAGAAAGGCTTCCGGGACAGCCGCCAGACAGACGATGTACCACTGCCAGTTAACAGAATCCTGATCATGAAAGGGCGTAACCAGCGCCAGCACTTCAACATCCGGGCGTTCAGAATGCGTGAAGCGGTAGATAAAAGCGCCGGAACGCTGTCCAATTGCCCCTTCGTCATCATAAGCATTTAGACGTGTAACGACAGGGCAGTCTGTGGGCGAATACCCGGCAAAGCGATAATCATCTTTGAGCGGGAAGTTAAGATCAAATCGGGCTATAACGGAAGCATCCGCGATAGCGTCAGGAGAGGTAGTGATGAGCAATTTCTGGTCAGGCCGTCCTGCAATCCAGTCAGTCTCGATCCAGTCAGCCATTAGATCGAGCTTCAAAACCTGACTTGCTTCGGGTTCTCCACAGTACATGGTTCTCCTGGCGTGTTCGCCACCTTATTGGACAGATTGTTGTTGGACGGTTCCTTTCTTCTACCCATAGTCAAATTGGTGTAGTAGATTCACTTCATCCTACTATAATTCTTTGGGTTATTGCATCATAAAAGAAGGTCTTCAGGATGTCAATACAATCTTTTAAGGTTCATATGGGTTCACAAAGGCAACACAAGCTTGCACGAACTAGGCGGCCATCACTTTTACTTTCAACTTTTCACTTTTAACTGTAGGGTGTAGCCCACCCGCATCGCGGCTCGTTCCACCAAATCCGCCGCATTCCG
>JBGAGR010000348.1:0-8167 GCA_044226645.1 Aggregatilineales bacterium | reverse complement strand
ACGGGAAACAAAACTTGTTTATGAACTTGGTTATATTTTTTCTGACCCACTAAAATCCTTCCTGATGCCTTATGAGAATACGCGCGTGATGGAACATATGTATAGAAAGAATCGTTTATAAAGCGGATAGGCAAGAGTGTCTTCCGGCATGTCACCACCAGAGGTTTTTAATGATCTCTTGTGAACCCTCTTGACATAAAAGGCTTTCCTGTGCTACAGTATTTTTGCGGGCCGTTGTGCATAGGTTATCGCCTTAGGAGCGGGATGTCGCGGGGTTCGAATCCTCGCCGCCTCCAAACGTGGGGGCGTAGCTCAGTGGCAGAGCGCCTAAAAACGCCTATCACGCTCTTTGTCCGCACCCTTTGACTCGTTAAGCGATGCGGGTCGCCGTGCGTGGGTTATCGGTCTAAACAGTTCGAATCTGCACACCGACCCCTTTTACTTGGTCGGTGGAATACCCCACCACAACCCCTTTATCCGCATCGCCCATTTTATAGAGAATTAGATGCGGGCCGAAGCATTTGGGTTATCTCGAAAAATTACCCATCTGCATCCAGTTCGCCCGCATCTCCCCATAACTACAGATTTGGTCCCTCGTGTCCCAGATAATCCAGAATAATCCGGTTAAATTCCTCAGTATTTTCCCACATCGCGAAATGCCCGACTCCGCCCATCAGCACCAGATCAGCATTCGGAATCAATGTCGCCATTTCCAGATCGTGTGAAGGATAAATCGCTTCTTCCTCGATACCATCCAGAATCAGCGTGGGAGTAGTGATACTCTTCATCTGATCTTCCGTGTAATTCGGCTCTGTCGCCCACATGTTGCCGATGTTCGCCAGAAACGTATCGAAGTTATCCGGGTTCGGCGAAAGTCTTGCATAATCGGCGGCTGCCATCTCGATATATTCATTGAAACGCGCATTATCGCCTACATCTGACTTAACCCCCGACGGGATATAGTTCGCGCCGTAGGCTACCAGCTTAATCAGCCTGTCCGGGTGATTAATGGCGATGTCCAGCCCGATAATGCCCCCATCGCTCCAACCTACCAGATTCGCTTTGTCAATTTTCAGATAATCCAGCAGCGCCAGCACATCCGAAGCCATCAGCGCGTAGCCGATTTGCTGGTCGGACATGGTAGAGCGCCCGTGACCACGGCTGTCCGGCGTAATTACATAATAATCGTCCATAAAAGCCGGAATCTGGTTGACGAAGTAATCCGCGTTGCCCAATCCGCCATGCAGTAGGAGTAAGGCAGGATTCGCGGGATCGCCATACGTCGCATAGTACATCTCAATATCGTTGACCGGAGCCATCCCGGACTCGGTAGCGGGTGGCAGTTCCGGTGCTGCGTCCTGTGCCGAAATCACCCCGAAACTCAGGAGCGCCGCGAAGAGCAGTAGAGAAACGACGATAGCTTGTGATAATCGCTTGTGCTGTTTCATCATAATCCTTTCAAAATGAGTGGTGCTTTCTTTTGGGAACCAATGCTGATTATAAAACGTCTAAAACGCATCAACAAAAATCTGTAACCAGTCTATAACCGCCTTTTTCTGGTAGCTGGTAACTGGATGCTGGCAGCTTGATGTATAGATTTCTGTACATTTGACCCTATATGAACCCTATTGACATATTTTGAACTCTTGTGATATAGTTTCTGTGCGGGCCGATGTGGCTGGGTTATCACTATCAATGATGGGGTTAGGAGTTCGAGTCTCCTCACGCTCCATATATGGGGCGTGTAGCTCAATTGGCAGAGCGGGCGCAAGCCGTCCAGACACGCACTTTGTCCGCATTTTTATGAGCCATTTCTCTTTCTATTGTTAGGACACGATACAACGTGTCCGTCATAAGTGAGGATACACAACCAGGAGGTGATACGATGCCGAACTACTTGAAGCAGCATATCCGTAACCAGCGCCAGACACCGCAGACTCAGCCGATTCCCGGCAAGCCAATGGTGATGAATTCCGCGCATGGCTACAGCTTTGCCGTCGATAAGTGGCAGCGTCTAAGCCGCTTTCTGGTGCTTGGCAGCGAAGGCGGGACATATTACATTTCCCAGCACGTGCTGACCATCGAGAACGCTACCAATGTTCTGGACTGCATCAAGGCCGATGGTGAACGGGTTGTACGCGAAATTGTCGCCATCTCCGAGGCCGGACGCGCTCCGAAGAACGATCAGGCCATTTTCGCGCTGGCGTTGGTTGCTGCTCACGGTGATACTGCTGCCCGACAGGCGGCTATGGTTGCGCTCCCGCAGGTCTGCCGCACCGGAACATATCTGTTCCAGTTCGCGGATTATGTCCAGTCTTTTCGTGGATGGGGACGTGCGCTGCGTACAGGGATGGCGGCCTGGTATCAGGGGCTTGAAGCCCGTAAGCTGGCCTATCAGGTTGTGAAGTACCGCCAGCGTGAAGGTTGGACACACACCGACACTCTGCGTCTCGCGCACCCCAAGCCGGAAAACGAGGTCAAGGGCGCGATCTACAAGTGGGTGACTCGTCGTGAGGAAGTCGAGTGGGTGAAGGACATCACTGCTCCGGCGGACGAAGCGCTGGCCTTTATCTGGGCATTCGAACATGTCCAGACCGCGCCGGATGCTGCGACAGTCATCAAGTTCATCGAAACTTACGATCTGCCGCGTGAAGCCCTGCCGACACAGTGGCTCAATGACCCGGCAGTCTGGGAAGCCTTGCTGGTCAAGATGCCGTACACCGCCATGATTCGCAATCTCGGCGTGATGGCGAAGATTGGCTTGCTGGCTCCCATGAGCGCGGCTGAAAAGACCGTCATCGAACGGCTGTCCAATGCCGATATGCTCCGCAAGGCGCGTGTCCACCCGATTGCAGTGCTGTCCGCGCTGCGTGTTTATGCACAGGGACGCGGTATTCGCGGTGATGGAACCTGGACACCGACTCCGCGTGTCATCGATGCGCTGGATGATGCCTTCTACAAGGCCTTTCAGAATGTCGAACCCGCCAACAAGCGCATTTTGCTCGCGCTGGATGTCTCTGGTTCTATGGGAGCAGGGGTAATCGCGGGTGTACCGGGGTTGACTCCCCGTGACGGCAGTTCTGCGATGGCGCTTGTGACCGCCAGGACTGAGCCGGACTACAGCATCGTGTCTTTTCAGGACAAGATTGTGCCGCTCAACATCTCTACGCGGATGCGCTTGGATGATGTCATCAAGGCGACTCACAATCTGCCTTTCGGGCGCACCGACTGTGCTCAGCCGATGCTCTACGCGCTGGAGAAGAAGTTGCAGGTGGATATGTTCGTCATCTACACCGACTCTGAAACCTACGCTGGAGTTCCGCACCCGGTTCAGGCGTTGGAGATGTACCGTGAGCAGACCGGAATCCCGGCCAAGTTGGTCGTGGTCGGAATGACGAGCAACGGGTTTTCTATCGCTGACCCTAACGATGCGGGAATGATGGACGTGGTTGGTTTTGACTCCGCTGCCCCGCAGGTCATCAGTGACTTCGCGCGTGGTCAAATCTAAGAATCGCCCTTTCAAAATTGGCGATTTCTGTAGGGGATGGTCTCAGACCATCCCACTACAAGTTGTACTTGGTTAAAATGGATTAGGAGAGGACAAATACGGGCCGACGCACACGGCTTATCGCGGGTGTAGCTCAGTGGCAAGAGCGCTTGCCTGTCAAGAGACACAGGTTCGAATCCTGTCACCCTCTCCATTACTAGCCGTTGCGATTCTTTGTCCGTATTTTTGTGAAACGCTGGTGGAAATGACCGACCGCACTGAAATACCTTTCACCCATCGCCAACTGATGAGCGACTTTGCCGCACTAGGCATAGCACCCGGACAAACCGTGATGCTTCATGCTTCCATCAAATCGGTTGGCGCGGTCATGGGCGGCCCAACGGTCATTATGCAAGCGCTGTTCGAAGCACTTACGCCAGACGGTACACTCATGATGTACGCGGGTTGGGAGGATATTCCCGATTATCTGGCGGAGTTTTCGCCGGAAGTCCGCCAGCGCTATGAAGAGAATTATCCGGCCTTCGACCCACGCATCGCAAAAGCAGCGCGGGGATATGGCCTGATGGTTGAAATTCTGCGCACATGGCCGGGTGTCCAGCGCAGCCTCAACCCTGAAGCCTCGATGGTCGCGGTAGGGGCAAAAGCCGCCTGGATAACGGGCGATCATCCGATGAATTATGGCTACGGACTCGGTTCGCCGCTCGCCAAACTGGTCGAAATTGGCGGAAAAGTCTTGATGCTTGGCGCACCGCTCGATACCCTGACGCTGCTCCATCACGCCGAAAATCGTGCGAACCTGCGCCACAAAAATGTCATTCATTACACCTGTCCGATCATACGGGACGGCAAAAAAGTCTGGGTGGATGTCGAAGACTTTAACACGGGCGAATCGCATGATAACTACACTTTTGAGGAAATCGCGCTGGATTATCTGAAAGAGCATTCAGTGCCATTCGGCAAAGTTGGTCAGGCACAGTCCTATCTATTCGATGCCACCGAGTTGTTAGCTTTCGCGGTGAATTGGCTGGAGACTCGATTTGGTGTAGGCTTATAAAAGGTACGGGCCGCCGCATGCGGGTTATCTTCTCCACTTGGGGATGTAGCTCAGTTGGGAGAGCGCTTGCTCAGCAAGAGGTCATGGGTTCGAGTCCCATTTTCCGCTGCAACTTTTTGTCCGTACCTTCATATATGTAGAAAACAGCGGGCCGCAAGAAATCGGTTTTCGTCTCAAAACGATTGGACGGGAAACCGTTCACGGGGGTTCGAATCCCTCCGCATTCCGTAAGGAATGTGTGGCCGAGTGGTCTAAGGCAGAGGAAATTTCCTCGTCCGATTTCACAACTTTGCCCGCTCTATAAAAATTCGGCTGATGAGGTGGGCCGCCAGGTATAGGTTATCGCGCGTGACAATGAATCATGTGGGCGCAAGCCCTTGTGGGTTCGAATCCCACCGATCTCCTCGCGAGATTGAGGCGGAATGGAAAAATGGCCTATCCCACTCTTTTGCCCACCTTTTAAGAATCGCACTTGATGCGGGCCGGAGGTCATGGGTTATCTTTTAATTGTTCGGTTGCGAGTTCGAGTCTCGCCATCTGTCCCCTGAGGCCAGGTGTAGCTCAATGGGCAGAGCAAACAAATGAACCAGACCGGTCATTTGCCTGCGTCTTTTGGAATAACAGACAGCAAACGCGGCGCGGGCCGCACGATATAAGTTACCGGGTTTCGGGTTCGAATCCCGACGACTCCACTTCATGGTGGGGGCGTAGCTCAACGGCAGAGCAGGACACAATGCCTTATATCACCCCCTTTGCCCGCCCCGCTTTTGTTGGTTATAGAAAACTGGATGTGGGCCGCTAGAGTTGGGTTTTCGTAACTATAACGCCCCTAAGGTACTGACCGGCGTGTTCAGCCAATAACAAATACGTCGCGAGGGATTGCCGTCCGGAAGCAGGCTGATGCTCCCGACGGCGGGTCGAGCCAATGTGAATTGATGCGACGGGTGAGGGCTTAAAAACCCTCAACTCCCATCTCGCTCACTTCGCCCACATCCTGTTTATGATATTGACACTCACTTGCCTGAACGAGTGCGCTTGAACTCGAAGCGGCATATGTCATCTCCCCAACCCATTGTGGTCGGACGGTCAAACCGCACGCCGTACTCCCCGTTTGCAATCACATCACCCCACAGATTATCGAATGCGCAGAACACAGGGGTCATCTCCGGCGCACCATTCGCGCGGAAGAAATCGTGATACAGGCATTTTTTCACCCGCGTCGTGAAATAGCTTTTCATCTCGTCAGTCTCATGCTCAAAATCGAACGCAATTCCGTAGGCATGTGTTTGCTTACTTTTCGAAATCGAAGCCAGCAGTGCCAGACGATCACGACTTAGACGCAGTGAAATCCGCGTGAAAAGCGCCATCCATTTTCGATTCGGTTCGAGTAAAGCCTCTTGCACAAAAGTCAGTGCCGCGCGTCGTTCAATGCCCTTTGTCAGCAAAACACGGTAAGTCGCCAGTGCCAGCGATGTCATCACCAGATTGCTTCTGGCTGGCGCATCAATCGCCATGTGAGCATTCGCGTGGAGAAGGGCATCCCCTTCCGCTGCAACCTGTTCTGTGAGCACTTTTTCCTCTCCCGGCAAAATCGCTGTGAGCCGTTTTTTCACTTCCCGCAGGTATCCCCGCCGGAACATCCCATCTGGAATCTGTTGTATGTTCATCATTTCTCCTTTTGTATACATGCTTGTTTGTATGTAAAGTGATGCAAAAAAACGTTTACTTCAGTCGCTTTGCTTCGAGCAGATTTCCCGACCAATTGACCTCGATACTGTTCACTTTACCTGCGCCATCCCGCATAAATGTCAATTCAACTTCCCCTTTGGAGCGTGTGTAAAATTCTGTGTCGGAAAACGCGCTGACGACGGATGTGGGCAGTCCTTGAACATGCATCATCATATGATCTCCTTCAACCGTGAACCGCAGTACCGATTTTCTGCCGAAGTAGGTCAGTTCGTATTCACCCAGATAATCCGCCAGAACAGCCGGATCAACCTTTACATATGCCCGTTTGGATGGTAATTGGTAAGGCACACCAAAGAGGATTGCGGCCAGTGAATCGCCCATTTCTGCGAATGCAGCGCTGCCCAGATTACTCAGGATAATGATAACGGCATCCTCATCCACAAACCGCATAATATTGCACACATACCCCGGCAGTCCTCCGCCATGTGAGATATACCGTCGTTCATGTACCTGATGAATTTCCCATCCATAAGCATACTGTTCCCAAACAGGCGTGAACATCTGCTGGATAGTCTTCTGCCGCAGGAGTCCTTCGCCATAGAGCGCTCTGTCCCAGCGGTATAAATCTTCAACCGTTGAATACAGCGCTCCGGCTGCGTGCATCGTTGTTTCATGGACGATTTCGCTGTTCAAAATCTGTGCCCCGGTGTCTAGATAACCAGATGCGCGTTCCGGGATGATCGAGCTCCCATTCATACCCTGAATGGTCATCCCCGTCGGTTCGAAATCCGCTCGCTAATCACGTCAGCATAGGGTTTTCCAGTGATTTGCTCGGTGATACAGCCGAGCAGCACCCAGTTTGAATTGCTGTAGCCAAAATCTGCGCCCAGTCAAATATCAACGGCTTGTCCCGGAAAAGCGTGATGACCTCCTCCATGGTCACGCGCTGCGTCATGATTTTCGCGTACTCCGGCATCACAATATAATCGGAATCCCGCTTGTATTGCTCAACAGGTGATGTACCGTGATTCGATCTCCGTTGAAGTCAGGCATAAACGTGCTCAGATGATCTTCTACCGCAATTTGACCACTTTCGACCATCTGCATGATGGCAATCGCCGTGAAAGGCTTGGTCATCGAACCAATACGGAAGACGGTTTGAGTGTGTTGGGAGCATCGAACTCCCGGTTGGCTAACCCATAACCCTTGCTCAACAGCACCTCATTGCCGCGTGCCACCAGTACGGAACCGCTAAATTTCCCCAGTTCTGTGTATGCCTTGACCAACGGATCGAGTTCCCGACCCTGCTTATTGCCAGTATCTCACTGACCCATTCCTTCAACATTTGGTTTTCCCTTTCTTGTCTTATACTTACGTACATGTGTGTGTATAACTGAGCGAAAAAAACTTACGGACGCTTATGACTTATCTTTTGCGCTTTCAACCCGGCTAAAAATGTATCGACTACGCCTTCCGCCCGTTCGCTTAGCGAAAACCGCTTCCTGATCCAGCAGCCAGATCAGGCTTAGACCGTTAATCAGGCCGATAATCGCCAGCGCGGCATCCTCCGGCTTCACATTCGCGCGGATTTCGCCTGTCGCGATTCCTGTTCCACCATCTGCGCCAGATAGTGAATGAAGGCATTCGTTCCCTCATTTTCATGCGGATACCTTCTTCCAGTTCAGGCAGAATGGCCGTTTTGAAGGACACCAATTCCTGTACCGCCGGAAATCTTCATCTTCTTCCAGATATTCCAGCGAACGCACCATCAGCCGTCGTAGGATTTGCAGCGGTGTGCCTTCCTCCGCTATCACGTCTTGAATAATTTGGTTTGCTCGTGCGAAGCGTTC
Source organism: Aggregatilineales bacterium (assembly GCA_044226645.1). GTDB lineage: Bacteria > Chloroflexota > Anaerolineae > Aggregatilineales > Phototrophicaceae > CFX2. Next base: position 66 of record JBGAGR010000348.1, on the reverse strand, counting down.
GGCTACCAGCGCGTTATACAACTCCACCTTACCGCCGAAGTGGTGATAAATTGCGCCCCGCGTCAC
>JBGAGR010000347.1:0-7192 GCA_044226645.1 Aggregatilineales bacterium | reverse complement strand
GCTCCTTCAGCCATGTTGTCCTGATGGGCATGGGCGGGAGCAGCCTCGCGCCGGAAGTGCTGTACCAGACGTTCGGCAAGCAGAAGGATTTCCCGGCTTTCCTGATGCTGGACAGCACTGACCCGGCACAAATCCGCTCGATTGAGTCGGCTATTGATCTGAAGCAGACCCTGTTCGTTGTTTCCAGCAAATCGGGCGGGACGATTGAAACCGCTATGTTCGCACGGTATTTCTATGAACGCGCGGGGAAAAATGGCTCGCAGTTCATCGCCATCACCGACTCCGGCAGCAGTCTGGAAGCCGAGGCGAAGGCCAATAATTACCGCGATTTGTTCCTGAATCCGGCGGACATCGGCGGACGTTACAGCGCGTTGAGCTATTTCGGCATGGTTCCGGCAGCGTTGATGGGGCTTGACCTCGATCAACTGTGGTCGGAAGCCGGACGGATGATGAAAGCCTGTGCGCCGAATATCCCGGCGACTCTGCATCCCGGCATGTGGCTGGGGGCGATTATGGGCGTGCTGGGGCAGAAAGATCGCGATAAAGTAACGATCATACCGAGCAGGTCGATTGCGACTTTCGGCAACTGGGCCGAGCAGTTGATCGCGGAAAGCACCGGAAAAGAGGGCAAGGGGCTGATTCCAGTCGTCGGCGCGACGGTGGGTAATCCACATGATTATTCGTCGGATCGCCTGCTGATTTACCTGCGGGTGGACGACGATCCCAACAATGACGAAATGGACGCTGGCATTCGTACCCTGCGTGAGGCGGGACATCCGCGCGTGACGTTCTATCTACCGAACAAGTACGCGATTGCTGGTGAGTTCTTCCGCTGGGAGTACGCGACGGCTATCGCTGGCAAGCTGCTGGGGATTAACCCCTTCGATGAGCCGAACGTGACCGAAGCGAAAGAGAATACCGCGCGTCTGCTGGCGTATTATCAGGAGCATAATTCGCTGCCAGATAGCGAGAAAGCTGCCAGCGGCGAGGGTGCGATTCTGTACGCTGACGAGAAGATGGTCAAGACACTGGCAGAGTTGTGTTTACAGCACAATTACCAGAGCAGCGAATTGACGGGACTGCTGGCGGCGATGATGAACGCGACCCACGCGGGTGATTATTTCGCCCTGCTGGCTTATCTGCCCATCACAGATGCAGTAAATGCCGAGCTGGAAGAAGTCCGGCGACGGCTGCGGCATGTGACACGGCGGGCAGTGACGCTGGGCTATGGGCCGCGCTTCCAGCACAGCACGGGTCAACTGCATAAGGGTGGGCCGAACACGGGCAACTTCATCCAGATCACCTGTGATGATGCGCAGGACACATCGCGATTCCGGGCGAGAAGTACACGTTCGGGACGCTGAAAGCGAAACAGGCGGCGGGCGATATGCAGGCCTGCGGGAAAGAACGGCGAGCGGTGCGGCTGCATATCAGCGGCGATGTGGTGAACGAAGCGCTGCGGGTGCTGCAAAAGGCGATTGATCTGGTGGAAGAACGGCGCAAATAAGATTTCAACGCAATCCTGCAGGGGACGCTTCGCAGAGACGAAGAAGCAAAGGCGCAAAGGGCGATTCAGAGGTCGCCCTTTTTGAAAGTTATTGGTTTTTAGTAAAGTCGAAAAAAGTTACATTTGCAGGGGGAAATGTCGCCGTGTTGTACCCACATCCATGTCGGATATGACGGCTATTTGTTAGTTTTTTAGTTGTTAGTAAAAAGTCAATCGTTAAATATTATGCGTTCCGCTGCCCCGCCACCGCCACCGCCGAGTGAAAATGGACGGCGAAAGCGGAAGATGAAAATTGAACGCCGTCCCAAAAGGGAGGCTGCGCAACAGAATCCGAGGACACCGAGAGAGACAGAGCAACAGAGCATCTGGGCAAATGCGATTTCTTCCAGAACCTACAGTTTAGAATAATTGTTCTTATGTGTCAATTGGAATCAGGTTAGAGATGGGTGGGAAGTTGGGATGAAAAATTTTGGCAGCGATGAAAATCAGGGGAGATTGAGGTTTTTTCGGATTGCTGCAATCAGTGCCACCGGAGGTTGAAAAGGCTTGTCCGGCATTCAGTGGTCTTTCACGCCTGGTGCGCCGCTGCCGCCAGAGGCTGAAAGCCATCTGGCTATGGGGTGCGGCGGGAAGTACGCTAAAGCGCACTCTGACCGCCTCAAATTCCCTATGTCAACCACCTTCTGTACCATCAAATCGACAAGTTATTCGCTCGAAGCTCAATACCGGACAAGCCTTGAAAACCATCCGGCTACAGTAAAATGCGGAAGCCCCTTCGAAAGGGGCTAAGAATCATGTGCTATCGCGATACATTTGCGTGTGTAAAATCAATAGATAAAAATCTGATGTGTCGATAGAAAATCCGTTAGCCACCTTCGAGGTGGCTTGAATAATTTAGCTGGATGGCTTTCAGCCTCCAACGGCGAGGGATGGCGATGCCCTATTGGAAATGTTATTACCATGTAGTCTGGGCAACGAAATATCGCCAGCCTATGATTATCTCCACCTATGAGCCTGTCATTTTCGCAGCGATTCGAGAGCAATCGCAACAGTTAGCATGTTCGGTACTGGCAATTAACGGAGTCAGCGATCATATCCACGTGGCGGTGACTATCCCGCCGAGTCTCGCGGTGGCAAAGTGGGTTGGCAGCGTAAAAGGCGCATCAGCACGAGCGGTTAATATGGGGTTCAATCGAGATGAGCGCTTTCACTGGCAGGAAGGCTACGGCGTTATGTCATTTGGTGAGACAGCGCTTGAAATCGTGAAGACGTATATCGACGGGCAGAAAGAACGCCACGCCAACGGTGAGTTGAACACCTATCTTGAACGAATAGAATAAATACCCTATCGATTGTGATTGACGGGATAGAATAGATGGGCTATCTTAGGGCACATCAATAGAGTGGAGATCAAACGCAATGGCAGCGAACAACCCGCAGCTCCCGCAAGATTTGGTGCGCGAATTTGTGATCGCCGCACATTCTGATCTGGATAAAGTGAAGGCTATGCTGGCGCAAAACCCGGCGCTGCTGCTGGCGCAGTATGCCTGGGGCGAGAATGATTTCGAAGATGGTCTGGGCGCGGCATCGCATGTGGGGAATAAAGCGATTGCTGAATTTTTTCTGGCACAAGGCGCTCCCCTGAATATCTGTACGGCGGCGATGCTGGGACGCATGGAAGATGTCTCGGTTTTCCTGCGGCTCGATCCTTCGCTGGCAAATGCGCATGGGGCGCATGGCATCCCGGTGATGTTCTACGCGGCGATGGGTGGAAATACGATTATTTCGGCGATGCTGCAAGGCAGTGGGTGTAATGAAGGTTTCTCCTTCGCGCTGCACGGGGCGATTGCGTTCGGGCAAAAAGAGATGGTCGTCTGGCTGCTCGGTCACGGCGCAAAAGATGATCTGATGGCCAAAAATTATGAGAATAAGACACCTTTAATGAAAGCGACTGAACTCGGTTACAGTGAAATTGCTGATGTGCTGCGGCAGGCCGGAGCGACGGAATGAAAACCTCACCCCCCAGCCCCCTCTCCAAACATCCCACAAGAACGCTTCGCAGTGGCGAGGGGGAGCAAAACACGAGTATTTTACTACGAGCCAATAACTAATGTCGGAAGCACAAGCCGAACAGGCTGTCCAACAATTGTATGAAAATGAAAGTCTGCGCGGCGACCTGATGGATGAGGAAGCCACTGCCCTACTGGCATGGGGTGAGGCGCAGATTATGACGCTGGCGGGACGCGATCTGGATGACGAGACGTTTGATGCGCAGTTCGTCCAGCTTCGGCGTTTAATGACGCAGATAGGCCGCTTCGCGGTGAAACAAGCGGAAATGCCAGCGGATGCTAAAGGGACGATGCTGGCGGAAATGCTGACGCTGGCACAAGCACTGGAATTCAAAGCTGACCCTGCTCAACTGGAAGCATTTGTCCACCAGCATGAAGCGCTGCCGATCATCGAGACGGTTCGCTCGCTGACCTCTGTTTTACAATCAACCACCTCCGAAGCCTAATTTCCTGAAAGTGATTCGTCTGCATGACCAAGAAAAATAGTTCGTCGTCCAAAAATCCGGCGCGTCAGCTTATTTCCGGCATTATCGCCCTGATCGTGGTGATCGCGGCGTTCATCGCCAGCCTGTCGGGAGGGGGTACTGTAACGGTTACGCCAACCACGCCACCCACTATTGCGACTCAGCCGCCATCAGCGCCAACATCGAGCGGAGGTGTGATACCGATCAGCGTCGGGCAAGGATTCGGGGCGCAAAAAGGCTTCTGGCAGGTGTATTTCACCGCGCCGACGGGCAGCAACGATAAATCGACTTACAAGGGCGGGATTGAAGACCCGCTGATCGCGGCGATTAACGGCGTACAGCGGACACTGGATATTGCCGCCTACGAATGGAATCTGCCGCTGATGACACAGGCGGTGATTAATGCCAAAAATCGCGGCGTGACGGTGCGGATGGTGACGGATGACGAAGCGGGAATAGACGCTGCTGGAACCCTGGTGGGTCAGTTGATTGACGCGGGGATTCCGGTGGTGAATGACAACCGCAGCGCGTTGATGCACAACAAATTCATGATTCTGGACAGCAATGTGGTGTGGACGGGCGCGTGGAATTTCACGGTGAACGGAACCTACACCAACAACAATAATACGATTGCCCTGCGTTCACAAAAAGTCGTGGCGGATTATCAGACCGAATTCAACGAAATGTTCGTGGATAAAAAATTCGGCCCCACCTCGCCTTCGAATACGCCCAATGTGAGCTTTACGCAGGATGGCACGCCGATTCAGATTTATTTTGCGTCGGAAGATAAGGTCGTCCCGGCAATTCTGGCGGCGATGAATCAGGCGCAGAGCAGTATCCACTTTATGGCATTCTCCTTCACGCTGGATGATATGGAAAATGTGATGGCCTCGAAAGCCAAAGCGGGTCTGGATGTGCAGGGCGTTTTTGAAACCACCGGGAGTCAGACGCAGTTCAGCGAACTGACACCCTTGTTCTGCGCCGGGCTTCCTGTTCGACAGGATGGCAATCCGTCCACGATGCATCACAAAGTGGTCATCATTGATGGCAAAACGGTGATCGCGGGGTCGTTCAACTTCAGTTCCGGCGCACGCGATAGTAACGATGAAAATCTGTTCATCATCACCGACGCTGATCTGGCGGCACAATATGAAGCCGAATATCAGCGAGTATGGTCAATGGCTAAAACGCCGACAGCGCTGAAGTGTAAATAGGGTGATTGACGGCGAATCCCGGAATGCATATGCTGATGGATAAACGGAAAAGAAATGGTCTGATTTAAGGCGGACACGATATATCGTGTCCCTACAAAAAACGGCGCATTCTATTTGGTTTATCCATAAGATAAATCCAACAAACAAAGGGATTCATCAGCATGACGACTTACGACTGGCAGACATTAATGCAGGCGTGGAATACGGCGCTGTTAAACAGCACTTTCAAGGATGAACTGCCAGCGGAAGCGGTAAAAGCGGGGTGGATGGGCAAACCGGGCGCGACGGAGGCCGAATTAGCCGCGCTGGAAAAACGAATCGGGAAAACGCTGCCGCCTTCTTACCGCGAATTTCTGCAATTCAGCAACGGGTGGCAAGTCATGGAAAGCTTTGGCTCGGGTATCCTCCCCGCAAACGAGGCCGGATGGTTCCGTGAGTTAAGCACGGGTTGGATGGATGCATGGTGCGGGATTGATGGTCTGAGCCATGAGTGTGCCGTGATGCGAGCGGCGTTGCAGGTGAGCAGCACGCCGGATGTGATGGTGATGCTGCTGAATCCCGACAAGGTGAGTACGGATGGGGAATGGCAGGCGGTACGACTTTTTGACTCAGAGTGGACGGAATACTCGATGGTGCAGCACAACCGACAGGAAACTGCACTCAGTGGGTCGCAGGTAGATGCACGGGAGAAAATTAACGCCGCGCTGGAAGTGCTGCGAGAAGCGATACGATTACAGGAGCAAACGCATTCTGGTATCCCCGATTTTCAATTAGTTTACCCACAGGGCATTCTGGTCGGGCTGCGCTATGCGGAAGAGAAGCTGGTCGAGATGCAAAGCTTGCCTGCGGCGGATATTCCGGGACGATTTGAAGCACTGATGGAGGATTTGCAGAATCGTCATAATGAGCAGCATGGTCAGGGGATGAAGGGACTGGATTTGATGGGCGCTCTGGGTAAAGTGATGACCGGACAAGTCGGGATGAATGACCTGACGGACATGGTGAGCCGATTGGGGTCGGTATCAGCAGGACAGGGTTATCTTCAGGCGCTGCAAATTTTGCAACGGGTGCGCTTTTGAGGGAACACGCAATGGTGCTTGAGCAAGAACTCCAAAACCTGATTCAGCGTATTCCTGATTTACGATGGATTCGGGTCGTCCGTGTGGACGGCAGCGGAACACACCTAACGTTTCGTTTCGATGCAGGTCATATCAAGCGTGATACACCAGCAGATATTTACGAAGATCGATATTCCTCTATGACTGCCGCTAGTTTGAGTCTCAACGAGCGAATCGCCTACCAATTGGTGCTGGGGAAAGCTCGGTATTCGGTCATTGCTGGGGAGATAAGGACTTACATTTTTCTCCTAATTGGCGATGGCACAGAATGGGTTATGTCAATTGGTGTCCAAGGGAATCCGCCGATTGATCCAATTATCCGATACTTTGCAGAGCGGGATTATCTGGCGCACATTGTGCCTCATCTGAATATATAGCCCTGCTTGACCCGTTAAAATCCATTTATATCCGCTATAATTCATCCTAAGCGATGAAGGGCTATTGTGGTTATGGTTGAGATTCATGTCAGCCAAATGACAGCGGCGCTGCGGGAGCTGCTGCCGACCCATCCGCCGGGTGAACTGCGGCTGTGGGGTGTCCTGGATGGCATCGAACCGGGAAAAATCCTGACCGATGACCGGACGCAGCCGACATGGGTTGTTGTGCAGGATGGATTTGGGACGCTGTTTCTGGGGGGTACATTCGAGCCAGCGCTGCTTAAGGAGATTGTGGAATATTTCCGCAAATCGGGCGAGGTGCTGTATGGATTCTGGGACAATGATCGTTATGAAGCGCTGATGCCGCAGACAGAATATGATGGGCGTGTGCTGGAGTTTTATGAACGGCGCGGTGATCTGAGCGATTACGAGCCGCCGGAAGG
>JBGAGR010000346.1:0-7284 GCA_044226645.1 Aggregatilineales bacterium | reverse complement strand
GCAGTTGTGACCTACATCGGGGCGGTTATCTTCCTGCTGAAACTCTACTCAATCTCAGCGCTGAGTGATTATTTCGTTCAAGTGCCTGCGCTGATTGCTAGCGGAAGCGCTGTTTATGCAGTACGCGGATTCGTCAGACATTACATCAAACAGCATGAAAGACCGGGAAGCGAAAATATTCGTCCCACCGAAATTACTGCTCATCATCCAGTATGAGGATAAATCTGATGTCCGACGGAATGTATGAGACAGCTTTTCAGCAAGCGCTGTTTGACGAGATGCAGGACAGCTACGAGCGGGTTTCGAATATCACTTCCTTCGGATTTAATCTGCGCTGGCGGCGGCAGCTTATTAATCTGATGGATGTGCGGAAAGGAATGTGCGTCTGTGATTTAATGGCAGGCGGTGGTGAAAGCTGGCAGTATATTTTCCCACGCATCGGACGGAAAGGGTATCTCACCGGAGTCGATTTTTCCGCCCGGATGGTCGAAACCGCGCGGCGACGCATGGCATCCACCAACAATACGGCTGTGCTGCATGAAAACGCGCTGTGTACATCGATTGTGTCCGGCAGTATGGATGTGGTGCTGTGTGTCTATGGTGTCAAAACGCTCTCACCGGATCAGCAGTGCCAGTTCGTTCAGGAAGTCCTACGCATCCTCAAACCGGGCGGCCTATTCGGGCTGGTGGAAGTTTCGGTTCCGCCCTATGCAGCACTGCGCGTCCCCTATCTTTTTTATCTGGGGAAAATCGTACCCATATTCGGCAAACTGTTGTTGGGCAACCCGGAGAATTACCGAATGCTGGGGCGTTATGTGGCGGCTTTCGGGGACTGCCATTCATTAGAGCGAAATTTTACGGCGCAGGGCTGTGAAGTGTGCCGCTACAGCTTTTTCGGCGGCTGTGCGACAGCGCTGGTGGGGCGCGTTTCATAAGGGGGCGCAACAGGTTACGCCCCCGGTGAAAGAAGATTTCAGTCTTATTCTTTCTTTCGCTTTTCCGGTGCGCTTTTTTGTCCGGGCTTTTGATCAGCACCTGCGCTGAGGTTGGAGAATTTTTTATCCGGCCCTTCGCGATGAATGGTTTTCTTGTTGAGCTGTTCACCCAGCGCGTCGCCAATGCTGCCCATATTGGGTTTGGAGGATGGCTTATTTTGCTGCTGTACAGTCGGATGATTCAGGGTTCCCTGCGTCGGAGCGTTATATTGTCCGCTGCCTTGCTGTTGACCACCGCCGAGCAGATTATTGACCATGCCCGACACATCGCCGCCCTGTCCGCCGAGCAGACCACCGACGATGTTCATTAAATCGGGAGCCTGACTGGGATGTGACGCGCCGCCGAGGAGATCGCCCAGAATGCTGACCATATTATGACCGCCCTGTGGCTGTCCACCGCCGAGCAAGCTGCTAACCATGCCCATGAGATCGCCGCCGCCTTGACCACCCTGGTTGCCCTGCGGCTGTTGTCCACCGAGGAGGCTGTTCACCATACCCATCAGATCACCGCCGCCCTGTCCACTCTGCTGATTTCCCTGCGGTTGTTGTCCACCAAGGAGGCTGTTGACCATACCCATCAGATCACCGCCGCCCTGTCCGCCTTGCTGTTGTCCACCGCCCAGAAGGCCACCGACAATGCTCATGATGTCCGGTGTCTGTGCCCCGCGCATCCCGGATGTCTGACGATGTTTTTCGACTTCTACCAGCGCGTTGACGACCTGCTGACCGACTTCATCCGAAACACCATATTTTTGCTTGATCGCGTTAACCAGTTGTTCGCTCATTTTGAAAATCCTTTAAAATCCATCCCTACATTCTAAAATGGGTGTAGGAGAGAATCGCAGACCCTCCCCTACAGAAGCGGTTTATTTATATGCAGTGCTGTGTAAATACAGCCTAGTCCTATGGCTGCTGTCTGTCAAATGAGTGTGCGGTTTATGGTTTGACAGCCGTTTTTTGCGTGGCGAAGCGTTTCACCAGATTGCGCACCTCTTCCAGCAGTTTTTCCTGCTGATAAGCACCTTTTTGCAGTACCTGTTTGACCTGCCCGTTCAGACGCTGGCGATCCTCGGTGGTCAAATCCATTGCTGTAATGACGATGATGGGGATGCTGCGTCCGATTTCGCTTTTGCGCAGTTCTGCCACGAATTGGAAGCCATCCATGCGCGGCATCATCAAATCCAGCAAAATGATTTCCGGCTGGTGTTTGTTGACCTGTTCCAGTGCTTCTACGCCGTCTTTGGCTTGCAGCACTTCCCAGCCTTCTTTTTGCAGGGTGCGCTGGACGATTTCGCGGATTTGCGCTTCATCATCCACCACCAGAATTTTACAGATGGGGTTGCGGCAGTCCTGCTTCTTGAGTGCTTCAACCAGTTTGTCGCGGTCAATCGGCTTGGTCAGATAATCCGATGCGCCCAGGGTATAGCCCAGATTTTTATCGCTGACGATGGTCATCATGACGACTGGAATTGAACTCAGTTCCGGGTCAGCCTTGAGCTTGGTGAGTACCGACCAGCCATCCATACCGGGCATCATCACATCCAGCGTGATGACATCGGGATGGAATTCGCGCGCCATCTTCAAGCCCTGATCGCCGTTGATGGCTGTTTTGACGTTAAAACCCTCTTTGGAGAGGAAGCGTGTTACCAATTCCCGTACAGAGGCATCATCGTCGATGACCAGCACTGTGCTGGCATTGAGCGAAATGAACTGCTGCTCTGGTTCGATTTTGATGACAGCCACTCCATTTTTATCGGTTTCCGGTTTTACCGTTGTAACCGGAAGCTGTACGGTGAACACCGAGCCACTGCCGGCTTCGCTGGTGACGGTAATGTCGCCACCCATCATCTGGGCAAAGCGCTTGCTGATGGAAAGTCCCAGACCTGTACCGCCGTATTTGCGGGTGGTTGATGAATCGGCCTGGCTGAAATCTTTAAAGAGCCGCGAAAGCTGCTCATCGGTCATGCCGATGCCGCTGTCATGGACGGTGAAGATGACCCATTCCTTGCCATTGCCGCTTTTGCGCTCGACATCCATTTTGATTTTGCCATTTTCGGTGAACTTGCTGGCGTTGCTCAGCAAATTGAACAAAATCTGGCGGGTTTTGGTCATATCGGTGTGCATCGTGCCGATGTCAGCCGGGCAGTTGACTTCCAGCTTGTTTTTGTTTTTATCGACCATCGGCATGACCGTACTGGTCACATCCTGAATCATGCGCGGCACGTCCACTGTTTCCAGATACAGATCGATCTTGCCGGCTTCAATCTTCGAGAGGTCGAGAATGTCGTTAATCAGGGATAGCAGGTGAGTGGCGGCGGTCTGGATTTTATCCAGATCAGGAACGAACTGCTCGCTGCCTTCTTCTTCCATTTCTTCCTGCATCAATTCGCTGTAGCCGATGATGGCGTTGAGCGGTGTGCGGAGTTCATGGCTCATGTTGGCGAGGAAGGTGCTCTTGGCGCGGTTGGCCTCAAGCGCCTGATCGCGCGCGGTCATGAGTTCGTTGGCGATGGTGTTGAAGGCGATAGCAACCTGGGCTAATTCATCGCGGTTTTCCAGGGTGATGCCTTTGGTCAAATCCCCCTTGACCATGCGCTGTGATGCGTTTTCCAGCGCATGAATAGTTTGCTGTACTGCCAGGTAGAAACCGATGAACAGATAAATGGTGGCTGCCAGCGCAACAAGCGTAAAGACGATGATGAAATTGCGCCGTTCGACCAGCCGGTCAATGCGGATTTGAAGCAGGTCATTCAAGGCTGGCCCGACATCTTTGTACAAAGCAAAATTGGCTTCCAACACCAGGCCGCTGTTGGTGAAATACTGATCCGTAGGAAAGTTGATGGAGACTTTGCCTGTATAGGTGATCTGCTTACTCAGAATTTCCTGCTGAAGCATGTTCATGTAGGTGCTGAGTGCGGTTTGATAATCGCTCATGGGAGTCTGTAAGCGTGTGCCGAGGGTATTGTTCACCTCCGCCGCATAGCCATATCCAGTGGCGATCAAGTCCAGGTTGGAATTGGTGAGGCCAGCCAGCGTATTGAGGAGCGTTTTATTTTCGGTGTCCAGAAAATGTTTGTTGGTGACATTCATGCCATAGGCATTGATTTGTGACAGGTAGCTACTCAGGAGCGGCAGTTTGGTCACGACCATATCCATGAGATAGTAGGAATCAATATCCGGGTCAAGGATAAGCTGTGAAGCATTGCCGACTTCGGTCATGACTTTCAATATATGCTGCACCAACATCTGGTGAGCGGCAATAGCATCCGCTGCTTTCATGGTTGGAAGCTGACTTTTCAGGTCATTCCATTCGGTTTTGAGATTCTGCCAGTCTGCACTGACAGCGAATTTGCTTCCCAGCCGTTGATCTACTGCATCAACGGCTGCGATACGGTCATTGATTGTGCTTTGAATCGCTTTCAGTTGGTCAGCGAAGGAGGTGCTGCTATCGGCAGAGGCCAATTGCAGCGCCAGATATTGCTCGACTGATTTGAGGAAATCCGCCAGTGGAGTGATGTAGGCTACGCCTGTTTGTTCGTTGGCGGCGAAGTTAATGTCTTTATCCGCCTGCACCCCGAATTGGGTCAAGGCCAGAATGAGCGGCAGCAGCAGAAGCAGGCCGACCAGCAGAAATTTCTGTGGATACTTCAGCCGGTTCATTAAGATGGTAGCAGGTTTAAAAAACGTGACCATGCGCGACCCTTTAGCAGTCATAACAGTTTCCAATGGGAAGTCCGGAAATAATAAACTTAATCTATGATAATCGAATTCGGGAAATTGATGGATTGAGATGCACTGTTTTCGAACGATTTCCGAACCAAGCCTATAACCAACACTCTTGCATGTCCCTAAAATTAGGCGGTATAGTGCTTTGTGATCGTCCGAGTTGTAGAGATTTACTCTTCCTCTTCTACAGGTGTAATTATATGGCAAGTTCGACTGCGTCGGTGCCGCGTTTGGTGGCGCTGCGCTCTCATGATTTCCGTCTGCTCTGGCTTGGGCTGCTCATTTCGGTCACTGGTTCGCAGATGCAGTTGGCGGCGGTCAACTGGCACATTTATCAACTGCTGCGGGATACCACCTACACCATCTCTATTTTCGGCACACAGATTGTTATCGGCGCGGCGGCGTTGGGACTGGGAACGCTGGGATTGGTGCTGGTGCTGCCGATCATCGTGTTTGGCATCGTCGGTGGCGTGATGGCGGATAGCTACAATCGCCGCAAGCTGATGCTGTTCACCCAAACAACTGCCGCAATACTGGCGGGGATTCTGGCGCTCCTGACTATTACCGGACATGATTCACTGCTGGCGATTTATCTGCTCTCGGCGGGGATTTCCGCTACAGCGGCTTTTGATAACCCGGCGCGTCAATCACTGGTGCCGAATCTGGTTCCGCGCGAACATCTGGCTAACGCGGTCAGCCTGAATACACTGATGTTCCAAATCGCGACCATCATTGGCCCCTCTATCGCCGGGTTGATGATCGGAAAATTCAATATCGGGCTGGTGTATGCCATCAATTCAGCCTCATTTCTGGTGGTGGTGCTGGCGCTTATATTGATGCACTACCGGGGCAGCGCTGAGAAATCCAAAGTAAGCTTTAGCTGGAGTTCACTGACAGAAGGGCTGCGCTTCACCTACAATTCGCGCATCATCTGGAGCACGATGCTGCTGGATTTCTTCGCCACATTTTTCGCTTCAGCGCGGACTATGCTGCCGATCATCGCCGGGACGATTTTGAATATCGGGCCAGTGGGATATGGACTGCTGCTTTCGGCACAACCGATTGGAGCGTTGCTGGCGGGGTCGGTGCTGGCGCTGCGTAAGGAAATCGAGAAGCAAGGTGTGGTGCTGCTGGTCAGCGTGGCGATTTACGGATTGGCGACTTTGTTTTTTGGCCTCTCGACCTCAGTCGCGCTCTCTTTCCTGTTCATGGCGTTGGTCGGGGCAGGTGATACGGTCAGCACGGTGATTCGGGCGACACTGCGCCAACTGCTCACGCCGGATCATCTACGAGGACGCATGACGGGCGTGAATATGATCTTCTTCATGGGTGGGCCGCAGTTGGGCGAATTGGAAGCAGGATTGGTCGCTTCGGTATTTGGTGCGCCGATTGCGATTGTGACAGGCGGATTTGCGACGGTGCTGCTGACAGGTTGGATTGCCTGGAAGTATCCGCGCCTGCGGAATTACACGCGCGAATCGTCACAAGAAGCGTTAGCGGCAAATGGATGATTCAGCCATTGGGAGGCATACCCATGAATGATATTCTGGCGCTCTATGAAGAAACACAGCGAATCAATATTCACTATCATGAGATGCGTACCGAACATACGCCGGATGTGACCCGGTTAGTTGCTGAAGGTGAAGGCGAAGGCGCGGTCATCTACTCTCGATTGGATGAATTGAACGCAGACAGGGTAATTCGTGAACAGATTGTGTACTTCGAAGGTATTGGTCAGGATTTCGAGTGGAAAGTTTTCGACTATGACACACCAGCGGATTTGCGCGAACGGTTGATTGCCAGCGGCTTCGAGTGCGAAGAACCCGAAGCGATCATGGCGCTCGATTTGGGAAGCGCGCCTGCTTCTCTCTTTGAACCTGCGCATACCGATGTGAGGCGGATTACCAATCCATCTCAGATTGTGACAGCGATGCAGATTTTGGAACAGGTCTGGAACGACAGTCATGAGATGCTGGGCAAAATTCTGACCGAAGAATTCACTCATAACGGTGATTATCTTTCGATGTATCTGGCGTATGCGGATGGTATTCCCGCCAGCGCGGCCTGGATTCGCTTCCATGAGGGCAATCCGTTCGCGGGGCTATGGGGTGGTTCGAGCTTACCCGCCTATCGCAAGCGTGGACTTTATACGGCTTTGCTGGCGGTTCGCGCACAGGAGGCTCGCCAGCGCGGTGTTCGCTACCTGACGATTGATGCCAGCCCGATGAGCCAGCCCATTGTGGCAAAGTACGGCTTTCAACTGCTGACTATTGCCCATGCCTGTAAATGGACAGTGAAAAAGCCTTAAGGGTCTGGACTTGACACTTCCAGTGCAGAAAAATAGACTCGCGCTATGACTGCATTACGACGTATTTCAACTGCTCCACTCAATCGATACATCTCCCGGTTGTATTACCACGACCAGCCGATGCCCTATCCGCGCGAGAAGATATGGCCTATCCCCTGGATGAATCTGAAGATCAATTTCGGCGGCGCATTCCAGGGTTATGAAGGCGAACATGCCGCACCACTCACTGCCTGTACCGAAAGCTGGTCGGTGGGG
>JBGAGR010000345.1:0-7325 GCA_044226645.1 Aggregatilineales bacterium | reverse complement strand
TGGGACGGGTCATGAGTGGAAAAAGTGGGCGTGATATGGGTGATGATGAATTTATGAAGCAATTTCGGGAAGCACCGAGCGCGGATTTTTCCCGGAAGTTGTACGACCAACTGAAAGAAGAGGATGAGATGATTAAAAGTGTTGTGGCTACTCCGTCACTAGCGGGTGTGCAGCATAGCATCACGCGAAAAACGGTTAAACCCTACTGGCTGACACTGGCGGCGGCGATACTGGCGATGCTGTTGTTCGGCGGTCTTATGCTGTTTCCTCACCCGTCACAAGACCCTGTGGCAACAGAAACCCCGATACTAAGTAATTTACAGCCGATCACGATGGAGAATGCCGACCAAGTGCAATTGATTCAAGAGATTGGCAATGGCATTGTAACTGATGTGGCATGGTCACCTGATGGAAAGACGATTGCGCTGGCAGGCATGAAGGGTATCTGGCTGCATGATGCACATGACCTGAAGGCAGAAGCGCGTTTGCTACCCGCCAGTTACCACTCAGCGACGCGCAGCTTAACCTTTAGCCCTGATAGTCAATGGATCGCCGCGACTAATGGGGATGATGTGCTGGTCTGGGATACGGCATCAGGCGATGTGGTGGCAACACTCACAGGGCATAAAAATCTGGTCAACGCAGTGGCATTCAGCCCGGATGGTAAACGACTGGCAACAGGTGGCGGCGAAGAAAATAGCGATACGATGGATAACACGATTCGCCTGTGGGACACGACTACATGGAAAATCAGCAGGGAGATCACGGGACAATCCTCAGTGGTATCCAATTTAGCCTTTAGTCCAAATGGAACGATTCTGGCTTCGGAAAACCTGGACAAACATGATGCTGTTTATTTATGGGATGCAGCAAATGGAACATTGCTCAATACCCTCCGGAGAACCACTACCAGTTGGGGGATGCGCGGTATAAGTTTTAGCCCGGATGGGCAAACGCTGGCAATGGCGGATGGCGCGGGAGAAATTACGGCAGCTACCTTATGGGATGTCGAAAGCGGAAAAAAACGCGGCCTTATCACGCTGAATAACCAATCCAGTTATTATTTTGGCGGCTTTGTTCATGATTTGGCTTACAGTCCCGACGGACAACTGCTGGTGACCGCCACAAATGTTTTACAGGCCTGGGATTTTCAAAGTGCGACATTTCTACCCAATTTTGCAAAAGCATCTGAAGAATCCAGAGCTTCCAGCGACCCACAATTGGCATTCAATCCGGATGGCTCAAAAGTTGTAGTTGTCCGCGCTAATCAGCCGCCGGAAGTCGTTGATTTGCAGACCAACGAGCGACAAGTCATTGGTGAATATAGGAATACGAGGGCTTACGCACTGGCACTGACACGGGATAACAGCTCAATTGTCTCTGTCAGTGGTGATGGATGGGTGCGTTCCTATGATCCTGACACGCATACTGAACAGAATCGAATTAACGTAGGTACAACAGCTTATGAACGGAGCCTCAGCAGCGACGGGAGTGTTGTGGCATTTGTAAAAAGCAAGCTGGTGACATTATTCGGTTATGTGAATCAGTTTTACTACCCAGGGATCGAACTGGTAGACATCGCGAGTGGGCAGGAATTAATTACGCTTTCCAGCGGAGATATTCCCTCCTCACCGGCTATCTTTAGCCCGAATGACCGTTATGTCGTGAATATTGTCAACGGTGGAAATTTGTCAAACGTCTACCGTTGGGATTTTGGGCAAGGACGTATCCCAGCAGGCAATTTATCCGTTCTGGATAATTATCCAGCCACATTCTGGGTAACGGCTTTTAGCAAAGACAGTGAACTACTGGCGCTGGGTGGGTATAAACCGGGGGGCAAGGGAATCGCTCTCCTCATCGACACATTGAGCGGGAGAATTCTGCACAGCATTGATAGCGATGAAGCGATTCAGGGGTTGGCCTTCAGTCCCAATGGCAGAACGCTGGCAGTCGGCAGTCATTCCGGCATCCACTTTCTGGATGTTCAAAGAGGTCTACTCAGTAATGGGCCTGAAGGTGGCTATCCTGACAATAGTGATCTGGTTTACAGTTCCGATGGTGGGCTACTGATGGCAAGAACGCAGCAAGGGCTGCTGTTGTGGGATATGAATCGAGCAGATACGGCGGTACATACGTTGCTTCATTGGTCGACTGATGAAAGCAATAATTATCAGTACATAGCCGTGAGTTCGGATTGGCGCTACATCGTAACCAGTGGTTTCGATGGCATTATACGCATATGGGGAGTACCGGGATAATAAGGCAAATGGGCGCATTCTGCTGGTGAATGCGCCCATTTTGATGGCAAAGCTTCGTCACAGGCCAACGCTCTCCAAGGCCAGATCATGTAAAGCGATAACCGCGCGTTCCAGGTCGGCTTCACCCACGACAAATGATATGCTGCATTCGGATGACCCCTGCGCGATGGCAACGACATTAATGCCATTATTGCCCATCGTGCTAAAGACGCGACCTGCTACACCGGGTGTTCCGCTCATCCCCGCACCTACCGCTGTAATAATGACTACATCGCTGCGAATGTCTACGCGGTCAATGTCGCGGCGGGCGATTTCGGCGGTCAACTGCGATTCAATTGAGTGTTTGACATCCTCAGCAGTGGTATCCGTGACGAGAAAACAGAAACTCTGCTCAGATGATGACTGCGAAATCATAAGGACGCTGGCTCCAGCATTGGCTGTTGCAAGAAAAGTGCGTCCCGCTATGCCGGGTACGCCAATCATACCTCTGCCACTAACGGTGAGCAGGCTGACCCGTTTAATACTGGTCACTGCTTTGATAATGGTGGCGGTGGGTTGACCATTTTCACTGATGAGTGTGCCGGGATAGGTGGGATTGAAGGTGTTGCGCACCCAAATGGGAATGCCTTTGTCTAAAACGGGCTGCACTGTTTTTGGGTGGAGAACTTTCGCACCGTAGAAGGCCAATTCACCAACTTCCTGATAAGACACGTATGGCAGGACACGGGCGCGTTTATCCACGCGAGGATCAGTGGTCATGACACCATCCACGTCTGTCCAGATGATGAGTTCGTCACTATCCGTTGCTGCGGCAAAAATCGCGCCGCTGTAGTCACTACCACCGCGTCCCAGTGTGGTGATTGACCCGCTGACAGTCGCGCCGATGAAACCTGTGATGACGGGTACTATACCTTCATGTAAGGCCGGAACGAGTTTGTTTTCGACCCGTGCCCAGGTTTCATTCCAGATGGGACTGGCCTGCTGATAGTCGTCATCGGTGATGATGAACTCACCAGCGTCATAGGCTGTCGATTTGACCCCGCTGCTTTCCAGAACAGCGGCGACAATGCGACTGCTGAGACGTTCGCCATATGAGACGATGGCATCGGAAACACGCGCCGTTTGCTCGCCTAAAATGCTGATGGCATGGCAGATTTCGGTAAATTCGTTCAGCAAAGCCTTGATCTGCGCGATTGTCTGTTCACGCAGTTCACTGGGTGGAATGAGGATATTGAGCACTTCTTCATGACGATCCCGCATTTTTTCGGCAGTCGAGAGATAACCCCATTTATTGCCGGAAACGGCCATCTTCACCGAGGCCAACAACTGGTCGGTCACGCCGGACATGGCCGAAACAACGACAATCACCTGATTGCCGGCTTCGTAAGATTCTTTGACGATGCTGACAACGTTGCTGATTGCTTCCGGACTGCCTACCGATGTCCCACCAAATTTCATCGTAATGGTTTTCATGAGAGCCTCCCTGTTTTTAGCTCTGTGATAAAACAACAAAAAAGCGTGTGGGAGATTTCCACACGCTTTTGCTTCCTTAGTCAGTTCTGACGTTCTTAGGGCAAACGGAAACTCCCCCGCACTTTATTATGTGGAGTAGTGGTACCCATACCCATAGTCATACAACAGCCAAATGGCAAAACGTCAGCGCAAATCATTCAATAAGCTCCTGATTTGATGGTTGATAGCGTACCGTTTCCCGACCATTCTGTCAAGATGTTCATCCTCTTGAATATAGTGATTTTCTTCCGAACGTAACCGTTACATTTCCCGGATCAACTTATGGTTTATACTTCTCCATAGAGCCTATGCTTACGGAATAACAGGACAGTATGTATGTCTGAGAACCAGAACTTATTTGCACTGCTCATTGATGGTGATAACGCACAAGTTGCGCTTATTCCACAAATACTCGACGCGCTCCAAGAATATGGCAAACCCATCATCAAAAAAGTATACGGCGACTGGTCACAGGATCAATTGAAGAATTGGAAACCCATCGCCAGTAAATATAATATCGATCTTGAGCATCATTACACTGCCCGAAAAGGGAAAAATGCGACGGACATTGCCCTAGTGATTGATGCTATGGATAACTTGAAAGAGTGGCGCGGTAAGGTTGATGGGGTCTGTATCGTATCCAGTGACAGCGATTTTACCCTGTTAGCACGTCGTATCCGCAAAGAAAACCTAATGGTGATCGGGATTGGAAAGGGTTCGGAAACACTGGAAGATGCTTACGATCATTTCATTCCTATTGAGAACCTACAGCCCCCTATCGACACACCCATCATACCGGAAACTGTTGCTGCCGAAATACCCGACAGTGAATTCCAGAAACTACTAGTGAAAGCATACAGGCAAGTTATCCAAAGTGGCTCTGAGGAGAATCAAGGACGGGCAAGCCTCCATGCTGTTCGAGAGGTCATGAAAGAATTAGATGCCGTTTTTGCAGCGGAATATAAGCAGATGCCCAAGTTCGTCAATAAGGTTAAGCTCTTAGCAGAGGCGAACCCTCGCATTACCTTAGAGGAACAGCCGGATAGTAAGCCTGTCGTTCATTATGTGCGTATCGAAACAACCAAATCCAGCACTGTGATCCGCCGTTTTCGGGAGGCGTACCAACACGCCGCACTTAAGTCTGGAGACACAGGTGGATGGGTCACGTTATCTGCCATCGGGAGTTCGCTGCGTGAGCTTTATCCAGACTATCAACCACTTATGTACGACGGCGTAAAACACAGCCAACTCAAGAAAGTCGTGGAAAAGATGATGGAAAAACATCCGAACATCATCGAACTCGACAGCAAAAACAAAGTCCTGTGTCTACGTATCAAAACATGAGATGCAGCTAACATAGAATGGTGATCAGCACATGAAACCGCTTTCGTCTATGTATACCTTACCCCTGAGAAACAGCATCCGTATTGGGAAACTCACTATTTTGCTGCTTTTTGGAACAACGCTGATTTTGTCCATGTTTCTTTCCCGCATCGATGCTCAAGATGAACTCGACTCTGCGACGAATAATATTGATAACAGTCACGACAGGCTGGCATATGTTTCAGCCGATGACGATCTGATGTTGTATGATCCAGGTGACCGCACTGAAACAAAACTCCTCGATAATGTTAAGGATTTTGTACTTGGACAAGATGGCCGCATCGCATTCATCAAACAAGAAGACCCTGATCTTTACATTTTCGATCCATCAACGCCTGCTCAAACTCCAATCAATATCAGCCAGAATCCTAGTGCCAATAGTTATCCTTTAGCATGGAGTCCTGACGGACATTATCTGGCATTCAGCTCACGTGAGGAAAGCGGTGATAACGTCCTTTATGTTTGGGACGGCGAAACAACCATCAACATTATGCCAGAAGACAGGCTGAATCATGCTGATACGTTCTACACCTATTGGAGTTATGATGGACGACTCGCATTTACGATCCAATACGGCTGGTCAAATCTTGATACTCCTCCAGAGACTTATTTATGGGATGGCAACGCAACCACCGATCTGAGCCAGAATCCAGCAGGTTGGGATAGCGCTGCAAGCTGGAGTAGGAATGGACAATTGATGTTTGGTTCGCAGAGGAATGATGAGAACGGCGTTTATGTATGGGATGGTGTGTCGTTCAAGGATGGATCCCCGGATATTGATTCATTTATCCGTATTGCTCCTGAGTTAAAACCGGATTACGCAACATGGACGAATGATGGTTTCATTGGATTTACCGTGTATCCCGATTCCTCGCCATCTGGTATGAAAGAAATTGTAGTGTGGGACCTGAAAAGTGAAGCCATTGTCAAAGAGTTTCCGATTTCGAGCGACAATGCATGGAGTTGGTTAGCTGAAGGTGGACAGATGATTCTGTCTTCCCAACTCGCATCAGGAATCCCTTCCTATAATCTGGATGTTGAGAACACAGAAGGCAAAATATTGTTTAACACACATACTGGTGAATTCTCATGGAGTTCAGATGGTTATCTTGCATACTGTGGAATTGATGAGGACAGCAGAAGCAGGATTTTATCTCTCTGGAATGGTAAGGAAACCTGGGTTGTCGCTATAGTCAGCTATAAACCTGCGCGATGGCAGCGTGGGAATCACACTTTCTCATGCAATAACGGCTAAGTAGGGTGTCTATCAGCGAA
Organism: Aggregatilineales bacterium; assembly: GCA_044226645.1. GTDB lineage: Bacteria > Chloroflexota > Anaerolineae > Aggregatilineales > Phototrophicaceae > CFX2. The sequence continues at coordinate 897 of JBGAGR010000345.1, read as the reverse complement.
TTTAGTGAAGCGTACCACCACACTATTAAAGGCTCTAAGCTTATTGTCAAAGCCGGAAGGGTCTGGCTATCAACTCATGGAATGGTTAGAGGGAAACGCCATGCCTCCGGCCTCGAATGTAAACGGATTAGCGTGGCTCGTACTCGAACCAGTCAAAATCAGCCGGAACTGTTGCGAGTTCTCCGTTTCCAGTCGCATACATACCGATGTAAACTCCGGTAAATCCTCCAGCGACCTCAGACGAGAGATAGCGGGTACTCCCCGAAGCCAGAATACGCTCCGGTTGATCGCCTATGATGTAAGAAAATGTATACGATTCAGGGGACACTTGAATATTCAATACGGCAATGCCTGTGGAAACAACTTCCTGCGCGACAATGGCCGTCAAATCGCCAATACGCCGCCGGACGAAGATCGTGCGCGAACCATCCCGATACGTCAGACCAATTTCATAGTGATGGCTCTCGTTCATGAGAACCGTCAATCCTGCTTCCTCACCTGATTTTTGAGGCGAAAAATCGAGGCGGGCGGCCACTCGACATAATGCGTGCTGCTGACGGCGACCTATGAAAGCGGGCGATGCCAGATCATTAAGGGTAAATGCTGACCCTTTCAAACGCAGCCACCCCGGTCGCTCCGTCAATGACCAATCCTCAGGGTGGGGATTGCGGAGAAAGTTCCAACTCAGGCGGAGGTTAGGTACATCGAATTCATCGCGTGCTGCTTCATCATCCGCTTTGTATGACGGCAAGCAATCTGCTTCCATTGTTTCGTCAATCGTTCCATCATGGTAGACAACGGGCCACCCATCGCCATCCCAGGTCACTGGCGCTAAAAAGGTCTCACGTCCGAGGTGGTGATAAAGCGAAAACTGCCTCGTACAGCGAAAGCCCAAAA
>JBGAGR010000344.1:0-7395 GCA_044226645.1 Aggregatilineales bacterium | reverse complement strand
CAGCCCATAGCCGAGCATTTACAGGCGGAGAATATCCCCTTCCTCGAACTGGACACACGCTTCCGGGCAGAAGTCCCTGAAAATGAGCAGACCAATTATTTCGCCAACCAGACACATCCGAATAAGGATGGCGCGGCGCTGTTCAGCCAATGGACAGCCGATGCGGTGACAGAATGGGTGAAGGGGATGGGGAAATGAAGGGTATTAGCTGTTAGGGAAAACGGACACGATATATCGTGTCCCTACTAGTTGATGCACATCTGAGCACTTATCCACTATACTAAAAGTGATACTGCCTCCGATAAGTGAGATTTTCCATCTGTGCATCATAAAGTGCGGAGAAAGGACGTTAAAACGTGCATATATCCTGGTCAGTTAACCTCGACGATCAACCGTATAAGATTGATCTGGAACATGGATTTTTCACAGGCAATAGGATAATTACCGTTAACGGTGTCGATGTCCATAAATCCCGAAAATTCTTTGATTCAGGAACCAGCGAACATACCTTTCAGATTGGTGCGCACAGCGGCAAAATTCGAATTCGTATGATGTTTGATGCAGTTTATGATCTCTATGTTGATGGTACTCCACGCGAACAACAGAAAATCTCCACACTCTCTCTCCTGAAAACCATGCCATTATGGGGGTGGCTGCTGGTACTCGTTATATCAAGCTTTGCGTTGTATAGCTCTCGTATTGCTAGTGCAGCGGCGCGAAGCGTTTTTGGCTATTCGACTGCATTCATTTGGGTTATGTATCTTGTTTTCGCGGTTGGTATATGGGTTGTTTCAGGTAATCGAAAGTTTCCCCTATGGCAGCGATTGCCGCTTAGTCTGCTGCTGGTCGTCATTTACATCCAGATCATCCAGCCGTAGTAGGTTGCTCATGTCCATTTCTACGGTAGGACTGGGGAAGCATTCTATTTGGGTGGTATAAACCATACACAGTACTAGTGACGTGCCCGGATAGCGTGCCGGGCATTCCAACAGTTCAACCCACTCAACCATTTTGATGTGACAAAATAAGGGGGATGCATACCGATGAATGTCCCGATCAGGCGCTATGTGGCGCTGCTGATAACGTATTTACGTCCGCAAAAGCGGCGGTTTATCCTGATGGCGGTTTTGCTGTTGGGTGGTATCGCGCTGCAACTCGTCATCCCACAAATCACACGCTCGTTTCTGGACGCTGCCAAAACAGATACACCGAGCGATCAACTGACGCTGGCGGCGCTGGGGTTTATCGGCGTGGCGCTGTTTCAGCAGATCGTCACGGCTGCCACGACCTACTTCAGCCAGAATGTGGCGTGGACGGCTACCAATGCTTTACGCGCTGATCTGACGCGGCACTGTCTGCGGCTGGACATGACTTTCCACAATAACCGGACAGTGGGCGAACTGATCGAGCGAATTGACGGCGATGTCGATCAACTGGCGGCGTTTTTCTCCAGCCTGATCGTGGTCGTGACGGGGAATCTGCTGCTGGTCGTCGGGATTCTGCTGGTACTGGCGCGGGAAGACTGGCGCATGGGACTCGGTTTTCTGATTTTCGCGGGTCTGGCGCTGCTCAGTTTGGCGAAAGTGCGCAATATCGCCATGTCATTCGAGAAGGAACGTCAGCAGGCGAATGCGGCGCTGTATGGCTATCTGGAAGAACGGCTGGTGGCGACGGAGGATATACGTTCGAGCGGCGCTACAGGAACGATGATCGGCGGGCTGTACCGGATGCAGGCCGATGTATTGGCGAAGTGGATTCCGGCGATACATCGTTACGCGGTGCTGTCGTTTGTTTCAGGCATGGTGGTGACGCTGGGTTACTGTGCGGCCTTCATCGCCAGTTACAGTTTGTTCGAAGTGGGGACGATCACGCTGGGTACGGCCTATCTGATTCTGAATTACGCGATACTGCTGAATCGTCCGTTTCAGGAACTCACGGCGCAAATTGACCAGATGCAAAGCATCGGCGCGAGTATCGAACGGGTGGAGGAATTATTTGGCATCCAGAGCAAGATTCAGGACGGTACAGCGAATGTATCCCTGCCAGCGGGGGCGCTCTCGCTGACATTCAAGCAGGTGACATTCGGTTATGACGCGGCGGACGAAGTGCTGTCGGATGTGAATTTCAGTCTCGCGCCGGGGAAGGTCATGGGCATTCTGGGACGGACGGGCAGCGGCAAAACCACGCTCTCGCGGCTGGTGTTCCGGCTGTACGATGCCGATTCAGGGAGCATCGAATTGGGCGGGAGCGCCATCCGCGATTTGAAATTGGCGGAACTGCGGCAGCGCGTGGCGATGGTGACGCAGGATGTGCAGTTATTCGAGGCCAGCATCCGCGATAATCTGACCTTTTTTGACAAAACTTTTACCGATGAACAAATTTTAGGTGTTTTCGCGCGGCTGGGATTAGCCGATTGGCTGGCGACGCTGCCGGATGGGTTAAATGCGCGGGTAGAGGCGGGAGGACGGAATCTTTCCGCCGGGGAAGCACAGTTATTAGCCTTTGCGCGGGTGTTTTTGCGCAATCCGGGGTTGGTGCTGCTGGATGAAGCCTCGGCGCGGCTCGACCCTGCTACCGAACAGCATCTCGAAACGGCGATTGACCATCTGCTGGAAAATCGCAGCGGCATCATCATCGCGCATCGACTGGCGACGGTCAAACGCGCCGACACGATCTTGATTTTGGAGCAGGGCAAAATCATCGAGTACGGCGAACGGGAACGACTCGCAGCTGATCCGCAATCGCACTTTTATCATCTGCTGCAAACGGGATTAGAGGCGGTGCTTTCATGAAGCCGATGCCTGCCTGGAAAGCTGCCCTGCGCCTGATTCGGTATCAGCGGCAGGTCTATGTCCTCGTTCTGGTGGCGATGCTGTTTTACTCGCTGCTGGTACAGGGACAGGCCGTCGCTATCCAGCGCTTTTTCGATCTGCTGGGCGGGACGACTCCGGTGAGCATCAGTGTGTGGGGATTGGTCGGGGTGCTGATCGCGGTGCGTGCCGCGCGGAGTATCGCCAACCTGATTAACCTGCGGATGCGAACCTATTTCTTCGTCCGCACGATGACGCTGATGCGGCGCAATCTGCTGGCGCATATCCTGAGCCGTCCGGGCGCAAGGGCGCTGCCGGGTTCTCCCAGCGAAGCCCTGAGCCGCTTCAAGGGCGATGTGCAGGAACTTTCGCAGTTCACGCCGTTTATCACCGAGTTTATCAGCAACGCCGCTTATAACATCATCGCGATCCTGACCATGTTGAGCATCAGTGTCCCGGTGACGCTGGTGGCACTCGCGCCGTTCATCATCGTGACCGGAATCGCGAATCTGGCGGGGAAGCGGGTGCAGACCTATCACAATGCCAGCCGGGAAGCCGCCGGGGTGGTGAGTGGTTTTATCGGCGAAACCTTCAACGCGGTACAGGCTATTCAGGTGGCGGGTGCTGAGGATGGCGTGATCGCGCATTTCGAGAAATTGAACGACATCCGCCGTAGAGCCTCGCTGCGGGATGTGCTGTTCTGGCAGCTTTTACAATCCAGCACCGCCAATGCTGTGAGCATCTCGACAGGGTTAATATTGCTGTTGAGCAGTCAGATGATCCGCGAGGGGAAATTCACGGTTGGGGATTTCGCCCTGTTCGTGTATTCGCTGGAAAATATGGGGTATTTCATCGGCTTGTTCGGCGTGGTGGTGATTTTATATCGACAGGTGGGCGTGGCGGTGCAGCGCATGTCCAAGCTGACGGAAGGGGCGGAGGCGGATACCTTCATCAAGGCGACACCGATTTATCTGAACGGGATGCCGCCGGAACCCGCCGTGACGCGAGAAGCGAGTGATGCTTTGCACAGACTGGACGCGCACAATCTGACCTATCACTATCCCGGCACGAACAGCGGAATCGAGCAGGTGTCGCTGCATCTGGAACGCGGGGCGATTGTGGTCGTGACGGGTAGAGTCGGATCGGGCAAATCGACGTTACTCCGGGCGCTGTTGGGACTGCTGCCGCTGGATAGTGGAGAGATTGAATGGAATGGAGAACGCATTACTGCACCGGATAATTTTATGACTCCGCCGCGCGTGGCTTATACGCCGCAGCTTCCGCATCTGTTCAGCGATACGCTCGAATACAATATTTTGCTCGGACTGCCGAATAATCCGATGGATATACAGCAGGCGATCAAAGCGGCGGTGATGGAACCTGATCTGGCGACGATGGATCATGGGCTGGAAACAATGATCGGCAAAAAAGGCGTGAAACTCTCCGGCGGGCAGGCACAGCGCACCGCCGCCGCGCGCATGTTCATCCGCCAGCCGGAACTGCTGGTGTTCGATGATCTGTCGAGCGCGTTGGATGTCGAAACCGAGCGGCTGCTGTGGCAGAACATCGCGGCGCAGGAAGGGCGCACCTGTCTGGCGGTTTCGCATCGGCGGGTGGCCTTGCAGCAGGCCGATCATATCATCGTGCTGAAAAATGGCTGCGTGGCGGCAGAGGGCAAGCTGGATGTGCTGCTGGAAACGTCCGCCGAGATGCGCGAATTGTGGCAGGATCAGCGGGAGTGAGTCATTAGCGTATTATATGACAAGGTGGTACAGTGATAATGTGATTTTGTAGCGCCAAATTTTTGAGGGAGCAATGTGACAAAACCTCGACCCAAAAAGCAGACTCCCGCATCCCCTCAAAACATGGGAAGATTCCGTATCGTAGCAACCTTCCTGTTTTTCTGTATTGTTTCGCTGGCCTATTTTATTTCGCAGCCAGCAGAAGCCTCAGTTCCTTCAAAGCTGGCAGGCGTTTTGGTTGCTACCGTCGTGGTTTTACTGACATTCATTCCCATTCTTCCACAGGTCAATGCCTGGATAAACAACTTCCTAAATCCTGCAATTCGAGGCGGAATTGTTGCAGTTGAGATTGTTGTGGTTACTGGGCTTTTGATTGTAGCTTTATTGCCTATTTTATCGCCGACACCTCATGCTAAAGTGGCTCTGATGTTTTTGGCAGATACATCTGGCGCGATGACTGAAAATGTTGCAAACACAAACACCACACGATTTGACGTTGCTCTTGAAGCAATCAGTGAGATTTCCAGACGGCCTGTTATCAATCAACCAGAAAACTGGCGAGGGTTACGCATTTCAAAAGGTGGTAGTTGTCGCGACGACAATACCGAATTAAAAGAACATGGGATCGGACTTTCTGACAATACCCTTGAGGATAGTTTCGCAAAACTTCGAACCGATTTGTATGGATTTACCAGCTTCAGACCCGGTTTGACGAAGGCCATTAATGAATTGGTCAATGACCCGGATGCGAAAGATGCGCCGGTTAAAATGCTTGTCCTTCTTTTGGGCGATCTTGACCAAGGAGAATGTGGCAGTTTAGCGGATTTGACCGATCAGTTAAAGGAAATCAATTCTGTCTACGGTGTTCAATCCTTAGTGTGTCTGTATACGATTGATGCGCCGGATGACAAATTCGTTACCTTGGAAGAATCGTTGCGTGGCATTCAAAATGCTTGCTATCAAAACGTGAAAGATGCACCAACATTAGTTCAGAATGCAGAGACGCATTTGGCAGAATACTATCAGAACACTACAGGGCAATCATTCAATAGACAGAACGCCCCACTTGCCAGTCAATCCACCTTAGATGAGCCGACCAGTACACAAAACACCTTCATTGCTAGTCAATCTCCAACGCCATCACAATTAACATCAGGGATAGTTTGGTCTGATGATAGCGATGTCAGCGCACCCTCTGTCACCGTTTATTTCAACTCACCAATGCCAGGTGGAGGCATATCAATTTGCCTTTACGTCAATGGCGGATTAAATAGCTGTGCAACGGCTCTGGCCTCTCCTAGTGATACTAAGATCGCTTTGATGGGTGGCTGGAATGGCTTTTTCAGTGGTGCAGACGATGGAACAACTTTTAGAGTAGACCCCGGTGGCGCAAGTTGCTCCATTCGAATTGTGTCCAATGGCAACGGCACTCATAAATATTGTGGAGTTTTTCCCGATAACGACAATGATGGTATTCCAAACAGCCTTGATTCCTGTCCCAGTGAAGGGGATTTGGGCTACGGACTACAAGCGGATGGCTGCCCTGGCCAACAATTGGAATTATATATAGATAAAGATACATTGACCCTATACATACCTCAAAAAACCTCTCTTTCTGGGTTGCAGTTTGTTGTTGTCAATAGTGGTGGCCAAGAGTTACATCCTATATCGGACTTTTTCTCCGTACTCCAACTAACCCAAGATGTAGTAGAGGCTGATAGCTGCTATGTCATTCGTTTATCTGGTTCAGATTCACCTTTGCCTAGCAAATGTCAGACGGATCGGGTATTTCGGGTAGAAGTCGCTCCATCCGACATCTTTTGGTATGACAATGTTGCAAGTCGCCAGCGGGATGTTGCCATTTATAAAGACGATACACAAATAGCCATTTGCTCTTCGGCAGAGTTTAGTTGTGTTATACCTTGGTCGGGGCAATAGGAGTTAATCGAAGCCGAGTACTTGCCGCAACAGAATCAGCGAGAGTAAGTGTCAGAATATTGAGAATGGAATGATATGTCCGAGTGGATGATTTACGGCGCGACGGGGTTTACGGGCGTGCTGGTGGCGGAAGAAGCGGTGCGGCGTGGACATAAACCACTGCTGGCGGGACGCTCCGAAGCGAAATTGAAGCCGCTGGCAGAGCGGTTGGGGCTGGAATACGCAGCTTTTCAACTGGACGATACCGCCGCGCTGGAAAAAGCCGTCTCGCGGGTCGAATTGGTTTACCATGCGGCGGGGCCATTTACCAACACGGTCAAGCCTGTGGTGGAAGCCTGCCTGAAATACGGCGCACATTATCTGGACATCAACGGTGAACTGCCGCTGTATCAATATGTGTTCAGTTTCGACGAGGCCGCGCGGGAAAAGAAGATTGCGCTGATGCCGGGAATCGGCTTCGACGTGCTGCCGAGCGATTGTCTGGTGAGCTATGTGGCGAATCAACTGCCGGACGCGACCCATCTGGATGTGGCGGTGGATATTCTGGGCGGCGGCTCCGGCATCAGTGCTGGAACGGCGAAATCGTCGCTCGATCTGATCGCTTCGACAGGCGATCTGGTTCGCAGGGATGGGCAGTTGATTCCGCATCGCTTTGGAGCAGGTGTGCGAAAGTTCCATTTTGTTGATGGCGAAAAAACCGCCCTGCCGATGACGTGGGGCGATCTGGAAATGGGGTATCGCAGCACGAATATCCCCAACATCACCGCCTACATGACCTTTCCGCCGCTGACGGCGCTGGCGGTTCAGTTAACCGGGTGGGCGCTGCCCTTCATCCTCAAGCCAAAGGTTGTGCGGGATGCATTCGGATGGATTATTGACCGTATCATGCTGGGGCCGAGTGAGTC
>JBGAGR010000343.1:0-7262 GCA_044226645.1 Aggregatilineales bacterium | reverse complement strand
CTGTCGTGTTATGTGCGATTGCGCCGCAGGAAGCGGGATCACAGTTGATTGAGTTTCGACTGTACCACGCCATGCTTTTTCCAAATCCGTTATAGGTATAGCGATGCTGTTGACACCCATGCCTTCTGACACAATGTGCAAAATTGGTTCAGTCAGAACATCACCGATACGCTGACAAATTGCAAGCCCAACAGTCTCAAGAAATTGATTTTCATGTTTCGGCGAGACTTCGACGATAAAGCGTCCGGTTGTCTCCGCAAACAGCTTTTCACTATCGGCAAGATTCGCACTCGCTACGATTGAAGCGACATCACACGACACACCTAGCCGTCCGGCAATACACATTTCCGCCAGTGCGACGGCAATTCCGCCTTCGCTCACGTCATGGCAGGATTTCACCCATCCGGCGCGAATAGCTTTATGTAGCGCGTGCAGTGTGTCAATGGCTTGCGGATTGGGCTTCGGAACATCACCACCGCTTATGTTATTCAGTAGGTTGTAATGACTGCCGCCCATCTCCGGACGGGTTTCGCCCACCACAAACAGCAAATTTCCCGCCTGTTTCAAATCCATCGTGACCGTTTCATGCACATCGGGAACGATGCCCACTGCCGAAATCAGCAGCGTGCCGGGAATCGCGTGGCGCTGCCCACCGCCATCGGCATATTCATTATTCAGGCTGTCCTTGCCGGAGATGAACGGCACACCGTAAGCAACAGCCGCGTCATAACACCCTTGAGCGCAGCGCACGAGTGAACCTAAACGATCTGGTAGATCGGGATTTCCCCAACAGAAATTATCGAGAATAGCGACCTGATCGGGGTCTGTGCCGACAGCAACAAGATTACGCATGGCTTCGTCCACAGCAGCCCATGCCATCGCATAAGGGTCAATCTCACCATAAGCGGGACATATACCCGCCGAGAGCGCAACCCCCTTGCGGCTGCCATCGCGCTGTGTGTCCAGCGGGACGAGGACTGCCGCATCGCCAGGGCCATGATCTTCAACACCAACCAGGGGTTTGACTGCTGTACTGCCCTGTACTTCGTGGTCATAAAGCCGGACGATATTTTCTTTACTGCGGATATTCGGGTGGGAGAGAAGCCTGAGAATGGTTTGGGTGAGGTCTGGGGTTAATTTTTCGGTGAGAGTGGGTGAGAAGGTGGGAGGTGTCCAGCAGGCTTTCAGGTGACGTTGGGGAATTCCATTGTGGAGGAATTTCACGTCCAGATTGCCAACCTCCTTTCCCTCGTAGGAGAGGATTAAGCGACCTGTGGTTTTAAACTCCCCGATGCAGGCCACTTCGACATCCTGTCCGGCGCAAACCGCCTGGACTTGTGACCAGGCTTCTCGCGGCACCGCCAGTACCATACGTTCCTGGGCTTCGCTGAGCCATATTTCCCAGGGGCGCAAACCAGGATACTTGAGGGGTACGGCTTCGAGCCATATATTGGCTCCTAGTTCTGCCGCCATTTCACCCACAGCGGAAGAAAGCCCCCCTGCACCACAATCGGTGATGGCGTGGTATAAATCCGCATCTCTCAGGCGCAGAACGACTTCCTGCACCTGCTTTTCATGAATCGGGTGTCCGATCTGAACCGCGCTCCCGGCGATGCCCCCGGTGCTGGTATCCATTTCCATACTGGAAAAGGTTGCCCCGCGTATGCCGTCGCGTCCGGTGCGTCCACCAATTACCACCACCAGATCACAGTCTTCAGCCGTTGTGCGATGTGCGCCGTGCGGAAGCAACCCCAATGATCCAGCGAACACGAGCGGATTAGCCGTATAACCGGGATGGTACAAGACCGCGCCGTTCACCGTCGGGATGCCCATCTTGTTACCGTAATCTTCGATGCCCTGAATCACGCCATCCGCGATACGCTGCGGATGCAGCACACCTTTTGGCACATCAGCAGCGGGCATATCCGGGAAACCGAAACATAACACATCAGTATTAGCAATCGGACGCGCACTCACACCGAGGATATCACGTATAACACCACCTAAGCCCGTATTCGCGCCGCCGAACGGCTCCAACGCTGAGGGATGATTGTGCGTTTCGACCTTAAAGGCCACGTCCCATTGGTCATCAAAGGCGATGATGCCAGCATTATCGACAAAGGCTGAACGCAGCCAGGGTTTCGCCACTCTTTCGGTGGCTGCACGCAGATAAGTCCGGAGTAGACCGTTAATCGTCTGTGTCGCAGGCGGTGAATCAGGAGCCGCGCCCTGTTCCGGGCCTGTATAGTCAATGACCGCTTTAAAGGTCTTATGGACGCAGTGTTCGCTCCAGGTCTGCGCCAGCATTTCCAGTTCGATATCAGTCGGGTCGCGCTTTTCCTGCTGAAAATACGCGCGAACAGACTGCATCTCTTCCAGATTGAGCGCTAAGCGGCGTTCCGCACTAATTTGCAGCAAGTCGTTATCATCCGCATTCTTCAGAGCAATCACTTCGACTTCATCAGAAGCCTGCTGATATGGTACGAAAGGCGGCGCGATGGGTCGGTCAACCGTAAAACGCTGGATGACCGGATTGGAAAACTGCTCCACCGCCAGCCGCTCAAGTTCAGCTGCACTTAGGCGCTCATACAGAAAATAACGCTGCCCGGTAGCGACAGATTTTAACGCCTTAATGCCCAGCAGATGCGCCGCGCGGAGCAGATTTTCCGCCGCAGAATCGGTCACACCCGGCAGGAGTGTTACTTCAATCGTATGGAAATGTTGGTGGGGGGCGGAGTCGGTGTAAAGGGAGTCGGTCAGACCGCCGGTGGAGTCAACGGTATAGACCGAAAAGGTCTGGGTCACAGGGTCGGTTATTAACTGGCGAGCAAGTTGGAGAACATCGCCAATGCTTAACGCACCTTCAAAAAAGTAGAGATGTACAAGTTGATGATTTTGGCTGTTCGATACACTTTCAAAACTGGACTTCGAGGAAACTTCAACACGGAATGTGGTTGCTAAAACGGCGGATGATGTAGAACGTTCTGATAATACGCTCAAAAACTTCTCCTGCATCCAGATTATGATTTTGTTAGGTGAGACAATGCTGTCTTAAACCATTGCCGTAGGATAGCAGTTAAGCTTTATTTTTCAAGGAAAATCCGCACAGAAATAGGGCTGTGTTTATTAGGCGCTTTGTACGCATCAGGGAGTCGATATGACACTTATCCACATGGAATAGAACATCATATCGACCTCAGAAGTCGTATCAGGGCAGCGGGTGCCAGAGGAACGACAGCAGCAAAGCCAGAAATACCAGTATGCCACCTGCCACCGTGAAAAAGACGCTGATTTCCATAACCTCGTGCTTGACAATAAGGTAGGTCGGCAGTTCCGCGAAAACATTCTGAAGTTTGCAGCCGCTTCTGCCGCCAGCAAACGGCTAGGATCAATATCCGTTGAACACATACTGCGAGAAACATCTATCGCCAGAATAATCGTGGTCTGGTTGGTAGCAACACTCACAATCGAAATAGGGCGACCCAATGCGATAATGAGACTGGTGAGTGTGGCAAGAAATAACGCGGATGGCAGATAACGACGCAGACGAAACTGGTGTGGGAGCGCCGCTCGAACCAGCGATAGGCTGGAATAACGTACCGTGAATCGTCGGCGACGACGCAGCACCCAGATATAGGCTGCAATCAAGGCTGGAATTAAAAACAGTAAAAGTAAAAATAAAGGCTGTTCAGAATACCAGATACGCCTACCCCGCGAACAGCGGCTCCGGAAAACCTTTAACACCCGCGCTGATTCGGAACAAATCCCCTGCGTGTGGCTGCGCTAGACGCTTTTGCGGTGTCAGATCGGCAATGGCCGATGTCACATACAGTTCGTCCAGATTTTCACCGCCGAATATCGGACAGGTCGGGCGTTCTACAGGCATCTCGATACGGGTCATTATTTTGCCATCGGGGTCAAAGCGCAGGACGCACCATCCACCCCATACCGCCGTCCAGATACAGCCTTCACGATCAACCGTTAACCCGTCTGGTTCGCCCTTATCAGACTTATAGAAAACACGGCGGTTGGCAATGTCTCCGCTGGCAAAGTCGAAATCGTAAACCCACATCGTTCCAACCTGTGAATCGTTGTAATACATCGTGCGGTTATCGGGACTCCAGCCGAGTCCATTTGAGCATGTCACGCCCGTTTGCATGACATGAATCGAGCCGTCCGCATCATAACGATACAAGGCGCTGTTGCCGTTATCGCCCGTTGTGCCCGCCCAGAAACGCCCCGCGCGGTCTACTTTGCCGCCGTTGAAGCGCGAATGCGGCTTATCTGCTTCCGGGTCAATCAGTTGTTCAAGACTGTTGGTATCCGGATTCCACAGATAGATACCATGCTGAAGCGCAGTCAGAAATCCACCTTTCGCCCGCAGCGCGAGACACCCCACCATCTGATCAATCACGAATGTCTCGTAGCTTGATGCTCCTGGTGTAATGCGGTGGGTATGCCCCACCGGAATGTCGATCCAGTACAACTTCTTTTCAACGGGATTCCACAACGGCCCCTCGCCCAGTTCATTACTTGTCCGCAGAAGACGCTCAACTTCGTACATCATGCCTCTTTCAAGAAGTTATTTGCGGTATCGCTATTTTACGGACGAGATGGGCTGCCGTCAGGGAGCCGCGTTTGTGTCCATTGCATGACCTCATTGTCACAGGGGTATTTCGCCGCCATTTTCTCATCAATATCCACGCCAAAACCGGGGCGGTCATTCGGATACAGGTAGCCATTACGTACTTCTGGCGTTCCGGGAAACATCTCGTAAACGACTTCGGGGAAGCGACACCACTCCTGAATGCCAAAATTCGGTGCCCATACATCCAGATGCAGATTCGCCGCATGTCCCACTGGCGAAACGTCCTGCGGCCCATGCCACGCAGTACGAATCCCGTAGATTTGCGCCATAATCGCGGCATTCCGCGCCGGGGTAAAACCACCAATCGCGCTGATGTGCATTCGAATAAAATCGATCAAGCGCTGTTCAATCAAGGCACGCCATTCCAGCGAATGGGTGAAAAGCTCGCCCATCGCCAGCGGAGTCGTACACTGCGAACGGATATTAACGAACCAACCAATGTCCTCCGGAGCGAGAGCATCTTCCAGAAAAAACAGATTGAACGGTTCAACCGCTTTGGCAAATCCAACCGCATCAATCGGCTGCAAACGCTCATGAATATCATGCAGCAGTTCAATCTCATCCCCCAGCGTTGAACGTACCGTTTCAATCATCTTCAGCATGTTGCGCATATAAGCACGCGGATCGAAATATGCGCCATCGGCTGCGCCTTCTGGACGAACATCCCGCATATCTTTACCACCGTATCCGCCCATCTGCACCCGGATATATCGATAGCCTTCCGCTATGAAAGCCTGTGCATTCTCGACCACCTCCTGCGGAGTACGCCCATCCGCATGAACATAAACCGCCGCCGCTTCCCGGCATTTCCCGCCGAGTAATTCATAGACGGGCATATTGGCGAGTTTGCCTTTTATATCCCACAGCGCCATATCAATACCGGAGATAGCGTTGTTCAACACCGGGCCATTGCGCCAGTAGCCGTTGACCATCATCATCTGCCACAGTTCCTCGATGCGGCTTACATCCCGCCCGATGAGAAATGGCTTGAAATGATGTTCCAGCGCCGCATGAACCGCGTGGTACCGCTGCGTAAAAGTCGCGCACCCCAACCCATACAAACCCGGTTCGGACGTGATAATTTTGACCACCACCAAACGCTGTGTCGTCGGCTGTGTGAGAATGGCTTGAACATCCTGAATCGTAATTGCTGCCATGACTTGTCCTTAAAAGAATATTCGTATGTACTGAATCTAAACGGGATAATCACGGGGACTCAACTGCGCGGTGATGCCCCCATCCACATACAAAATTTGTCCCACGATGTAACTCGCGTCATCGGAGGCAAGGAAGGCCACCGCTGCGCCAATTTCCAGTGCCGTTCCAAAACGCATCTGTGGAATACGGCGAACAAATTCCTGCATCGCTGGATCGTCATCCGGACGTGTCCGTTCCCCGCGAATCGCCCCCGGCGCAATCGCGTTCATACGGATTCCCTCCCCTGCCAGGTCAAGTGCCATTGAGCGTGTCATCATGTCAATCGCCCCTTTGGTCATGTCATAGGGCATACCCGCCCAATGTGCCCGAATTCCCCCAACCGAACTGATATTGATAATGCTGCCGCGCTGCCTGGGTCGCATAATCACGGCGGCACGTTCGGCGCAGATATACGGCGCACGAACATTCACCGCAAGCTGGTTATCGAGCAGCGATGGCCTCTCATCAAAAAGATGCATACGGCGCAGATCAGCGGCATTGTTCACCAGCAAATCAAGCGTACCAAAACGATCGAGCGTTTCTTCAAAAAGCCGAATAATCGCATCTTCGTCGGTAAAATCCGCCTGCACACCAATCGCTTCTACACCCAGCGCTTTGAATTCGGCTGTCGTTCCTTCCACCTCTGCGGAATCGAGTCCATGAATGACAATTTTCATGCCCTCGCGTGCCAATCGCAGCGCGATACCTTTGCCGATACCCCGGCAAGAGCCAGTAACCAGTGCAATCTGGTCTTTAAATTCGGGATAACGTGGACGGATGGAGGCAAATAATTCTGTGGCTTGCATAGGACTTTTCCAATTCTTCGTCGATGAAGAAATCGGCCTCACAGCATAACGCCAAATATCAAACGTCGCTATACCGCTTCATTCGGCGGTGATAACCGCCGCCGCACTATTTCTCTGTCACGCTGTCGTCACGCACGATTTCTATGCTGTAAGCAACTATTGTTGATTGAGGGATATATCATGCAATCCATGCACATCTCAGACAAGAATGCCCAGTACAATCTTGCAGACTTAGATTCAGCCTACGAACACTTTAATAAAATGTATCCAGCTTATGCCTCCACCCGCAAACTGGATGAACTGCGCATGTCCGAGTATGGTCGCCTGGATCGCCGGGGGCATGTCTATCTGGATTACACCGGCGGTGCGTTGTACGCCGAATCGCAGCTTCGCGATCATATGGAGCTGCTCAAAGATGAAACTTTTGGCAATCCCCACTCTAAAAATCTGACCTCAATGGCAATGACCGATTTGGTCGAGCATACCCGTCAGTATGTCCTTCAATACTTCAACGCCTCACCCGATGAGTATCTGGTTATCTTCACCCAGAATTCGACAGGTGCGCTTAAGCTCATCGGCGAATCCTATCCCTTCGCCCCCGGTGATACCTA
>JBGAGR010000342.1:0-7297 GCA_044226645.1 Aggregatilineales bacterium | reverse complement strand
GCCCCCGTGAAACAAGAGCGCTCCGTGTTCAAGGTCAGCTCGACAAAACATTCATTGATACGGGTGATCCGTACATCCTGCAATACTACAGCTTCGGCGTAAGCTGGCCTAAAGGCACCTATCAACTTGAAATCTCACTGGATGGCAAAACCAGCAAACTCGCCTGGGATCTCGAAACAACCGGAGACTACAGCATCTACGTAAGCTGCGGCAGTTAATGCTAACAATGGGTGGTGTTCAAATGATTATGAACACCACCTAAACTAACCTGGTGTCATTTCGCTCAACAGCTTATCCACTTCCGCAACTGTGTTGACTGGATAGGCACAGGCGAAATGACGGCAAACATAGACGGTAGGCTTATCATTGCGTAGGGTACGGTAATTCAGCAGCGGGATGTTTGTCTCGCCGGGGACATCTGCCGGAGTTAGGGCAGAGATGCTGTTGGGACGATAGGGCTTTTGCACCGTGTCGAGCAGCGCTTTGGTTTCTGCCGAATCCGGCGCACCCACAATCGCGACTTCAGCAAGACCGCTCACTAGCATATCCACCGCGCTCAGGGATTCGCCAAAAGCCTGCGGATACTGGCGCATGGCTTCGGTCAGCAGCGCGAGCGTGGTGCGGGCGGCTTCATCATAACGTGCATCGCCAGTATAGGCGGATAGGCGGATTAAACTTTTCGCCATCATAGCGTTGCCCGACGGAGTAGCGTTATCCTGCATATTACGCGGACGGGCGATGAGGGCTTCCTGATCGTCGGCTGTATCAAAGAAACCACCATCGGATGCTGGAAAATGCTGCAAAACAATGTCCGCCAAGCGACGCGCTTCGACAAACCAGCGCTCATCAAAAGTGGTCTGGTAGAGTTCCAGCAGCCCATCAATCACATTGGCATAATCTTCCAGATAGGCGCTGATTTTACTCACACCATCCTTGTGGGTACGGTATAAGCGTCCATCGGCGTTTTGCATATCATGCAGCAGAAATTCAGCATTTTTGACCGCCGCTGCACGATAATGCGCCCGATCCAACACACGTGTGGCTTCCGCTAAACTCGCCAGCGCCAGCATAAGGCCGTTCCAGCCGCTCAGGATTTTGTCATCCAGCCCAGGATGGACACGCTGTGTCCGCGCGGCATAAAGCTTGTGCTTGATCGAATCGAGTCTCGCCAGCATGTCCGCTACAGGCATATTCAGCCGTTCGGCGACAACTTCATCATCATTGGGCACATTGAGAATATTGTGTCCCTCGAAATTGCCGCGTGTGGATACACCCCAATATTCAATCGCAATTTTCGCATCGTCGCCCAGCAGGGATTCCAATTCGGGCTTATCCCAGACGAAGAACTTGCCCTCCTCGCCTTCGCTGTCCGCGTCGGTGGTGCTGTAGAAGCCGCCTTCGGGAGTGGTCATTTCGCGCAGGAGGTAGTCATAAACTTCGACGGCGATGCGCTTGAAAAATTCATCGCCTGTGATCTGAAAAGCGTGGAGATAAACGCGGCTCAACTGAGCGTTGTCGTAGAGCATCTTCTCGAAGTGCGGGACGAGCCAGATTGGATCAGTGCTGTAGCGATGGAAACCACCGCCAATCTGGTCATAGATGCCGCCGTTTGCCATTTTCTTGAGGGTGAATGTTGTCTGTTCGAGCGGTTCCTTATCGCCTGTGCGGAGATGTGCCCGGAGCATGAATTCGAGATTCATCGGGTTGGGGAATTTGGGGGCACCACCAAAGCCACCATGCATTTTGTCGAAGCCCTGCCCTATTCCTTTATAGGCGGCGTTGAGGAGGTCAGCATTCAGGGCGGTGATCGTGCCGCCAATACCCAATGTCTCGCGCTTGAGAGCATCGGTCAGGTTGCTGGCGGCATCCTCGACCTGATCGCGGCGGTTCTTATAGGCATCCGCGACACCCTCTAGAATCTGGCGGAAAGCAGGCATCCCCTGACGCGGTTCGCGCGGATAGTAGGTTCCGCCGTAAAAAGGCTTACCCTCCGGCGTGAGGAATACTGTCATAGGCCAGCCGCCATGACCGGAGAGCGCCTGTACCGCCTGCATATAAATATCATCCACATCGGGGCGCTCTTCACGATCCACCTTGATGCTGACAAACAACTCGTTCATCATATTGGCAGTGGGGGTATGCTCGAAACTCTCATGTGCCATAACGTGACACCAGTGACACGCGCTGTAACCGATGCTGAGGAGAATCGGTTTATCCTCGGCTTTCGCCTTCTGAAAGGCTTCATCACCCCAGGGATACCAATCCACCGGATTGTCGGCGTGCTGGCGCAAATAAGGGCTGGTTTCATACTGAAGGCGGTTCATGCTTTCCTCAATCCTGCTGACGCAAAACACTCTGACAAACACGTGGGTTGATGATGGCAGAATTGAACGGGAAAATCAATCGCCCACGCAAATCTCTAGCTGAAATCCTGCCTCTGGCAAGGTATACTGCATCCGATAAAATTCGCACCTGCGCTTCATCAGCAAGGATCATCACTCGTCATGGATAAGCTGCGTATACTACTGCTCTGGCTTCGTAACATTCTGTTCGACTGGTATTATTGGCCGCGCTCGCGTCGAGAATTCCTCACCAGATTAGCCGACATTCACGCACCTGCTGATGCTGTTGATGTGACCTGGGATTACAAAGGCGGCGGCTTCTATCGCTACATGAAGCCCAATCAGGACAGAAGCGAACTGAAGCGGCTGGCTGAACGGGTTGCCGCCCTCGCTCCCCATGTTATTGTCGAAATCGGTACGCGCGACGGCGGCACGTTACTGCCCTGGAGTCAGGTGAGCGATTCACTTGAACTGCTGGTCAGTCTCGATTTGCCGGGCGGCATTCACGGCGGCGGCTATACTGTACAGCGTGCCAAACTGTACCGGCTCTTTACCTCCAATCGTCCCGCCTGCCAGCTTGAACTCTTACGGGTGGACAGCCAATCGGAAGCCAGCAAAGCAAAACTAGTAGAGATGCTGAATGGGCGTGCCATTGATTTTCTGTTTATTGATGGCGATCATCGTTATCCGGGTGTCAAAAAAGATTACGCACTGTATGAGCCGCTGGTCAGGCCAGGTGGGTTAATCGCCTTCCACGATATTCGCCCGGTTGACCGCGATTCAACAATTGAGGTCTTCAAATTGTGGGAGGAGATTAAGCAGGCTGCCCCCTCCACTGAAGAAATCATCAACGAGCCGTATCGGGGTCGTTATGGTATTGGCCTGATCGTCAAAAGTGGCTAACGGCTCAAGCTACCATTTACATAATCCAGCGTAACTCACACTACAGTTAAGGAGAGTGGGACTCAAGGGCTGCACATATGGAAAATATTTCCGAATATGAGATCGCGCAAAAACGGATCAAAGTACGGCGACAGAAGAAGCGTGAATTAATCATCTTCGGAGTCATTGAGGTGGTGATTATCGCACTCGGCCTAACCCATCCCGGAAGCGGCACCTGCATAGTGCCAACCGGCGCAATCGCTGCGTTCATTATTGCAAGCAAAGCTATTCAATATTATTACTTATCCCCGCAACAAATCCCCTCACAAACCCAGCTCGATCAGGAATTGGAATGGCTCTTTGGCGAAAACGGGCAAGCCTCCATTGACACACTAGAATATGCTTTTGCGCAAGACCATATTCGCAAACGTCAGGTGCAAAAGTGGAAATTTGTGTTGTTTTATCCCCTCATCTTTCTTCCTGTTGCAGGTTTTCTACTCATCTCAGACTTTCAGACTCCAGGAAAAGAACAATTGGTGCTCCTAGTATTTCCCTTTGCAATCGTCCATCTGTTGTGGGGAATCCGCAAGCATTTTCCAAGTCAGAGCAGACTGGCAAAAATTGAACGCCAAGCAGGGGAAGAACTGCGCCGAGAATTACAATCTATGCGTCCTGAAAAGCTGAAACATGAAGAAAAACGCAAACGCGAACCTATCTATGAGGTTGGAGATGATGGCGAACTCGTCGAGATAGACGAAGTAGAACTATCGGAGATCGACAAACCCAAGCGAGATAGTCTTTAGGAAATAAAGCGCCATGTTTTAGCGGCGTATTCTTTCAGCCAGGGAGCGTCAACAACATCAAATGTGTGCTGATCACGATTCTTCCAGCGCAAAATACCCATCGCACCTGTTTCAAGTGGCTTACCATACTGCCCTTTTTCCCAGTGCAAATCAGCCATCTTATACGCTGTTGTCGTACCATTTTTATCCGTACGCCGCGTAAACGGTTCTTCCGTGTGACCGTGAAAATGATACGGCGGCTCATAGGCATCCAGAATTAAGCGGATTTCTTCCATACCCCAGCCCTTGGTCACGGAATCCAGAGCGCTATCATGCGTCAATAGTACATCTACCTGAGTTCGATCCAGATTGTATAACCGCTCTAATTCTTCAGACTGAATGTACTTGGATTTCCGTTCTTTTTCGCCGACTGGTGGGGCGATGCGTCCTATACCCAGAACAGAAATCGATTCGTCGTGAACTGAGAAGGCATAGGGAATACCCGTTTTGAGACAATATACCCGCCGATAGGCATCAATTGGGAAAATCGGTTCAGCGGTTTGCTGTTCGCGCACATCTAGCCATGCGTGGTCTTCGTGATTGCCTCGCACAAAAACGAGCGGGAATGTCGTTTGAGCCAGTATACGTGCGACCTCAACGTTATGTTGAGCGAAATCCGCAGCAAAACCTAGCTCACTGGGGTCTTCCTGCGCATGACGAATGGTGGCTTTATCCAATTTCGAAATATCGGGAAAGACCCCTAAATCCCCTGCTTGCAGAACAAGATCTATTTTCTCACCTGTTTCACGCTCCCAACGTTCGCACAACTTGAAGCAAAGCAGGATTCGCCCATGAACGTCCGCAAAAACGGCGATATTCATTTTGCCTGCTTATCCACCTGGAGCAGATGGCGCAGCCGGCGCGGCTGAACTGCTTCCCGTGCCGAGTACAACTGGATCGGCAATCGTGATAGGCTCACTAAGCAGGCTGATTGGAAGCGCCTGTACCTGCTCAGGAGCATACGGAGTCACCGCCTCCGGCGCGCCGTTCGCCAATCCATCATCACCCGTTGGAATGTGAACCGATGCGCCTGCCGGAACGGTGCGCGAAGTACCCACCGCTGTTACGATGACGCTGCCTTCAATCACAAACACATCCATGCCATTACACGGGCAGGATTCGATATAAGCAGTAGAACCAAGCTGCAAGTTCACGCCGTTCACATCCAGCGTGACGCGCTGCGCTCCCTGTGGACTTTGAATCAGGATGCCGCTGCTGGGAGCTTCTTCACAGGGTGAATCGGCAATACCTGTTTTGAGATAAAAGGCCTGCATAGCGCCATAGTTGGGCGTGCCAATTTCGCTGCCGTCCATTTCTTTCAGCGTTGAGGTATCGCCATCTACCGTCACCAGATTGGCAAAAACCCATCCCGTTTTAAAATCGTCCAACTGCACATGCAGCCAATCTCCGGCTGTGTTTCGCCCATCTGCCGAAACGGTATCTCCACTGGCAAGTGACGAAACAACACGATTCTGTGTCGAGGCTCCGGCGCGGACATTCACACTTTTTGACGCAGAAATGTTAACGGTGGGCAGCGAATCGGAATCACCGCCTTTATTTTCGATCTGCACATCGCCGAACAGCACGAAAGTGACATTCTGTCCGGGCAGGGTGTCTGGCAGATTGGCCTGCACCTTCATCAGCGCCACACCCCAACTATTGGAGTCGGTATCGAGTGAACTGAGTTGAAGGGATTGCAGATTAGCGACATCGGCTAAATCACCGGGAGCATTAAAGGTGAAGTCGGGGACACCATCGCGGGGGGTAGCTTCTAAATTGATGTTGCCATAGCAAGCCTGATTGCGCCCAAGGCCGTCACAGGAATCTTGTGCGGCATTCAGCGCCTGCTGCACAATAGAGGGGCAATCCCCCTGAGCGGCAACAACGGTAAAAACCAAACACATACTCACCAATACAACAACTAATCGGCGCATATGCATTTCCTCAGTAAAATGTGTCGACTATTTTACCACGTCAGCATTTTGCCCGTATCTTCATCGGTGCTGGTATCGGATTTCCAGGTCGTATCCAGCCAGTCGAGCAACTGCGTTTTGATGTCGGGCGTCAGACGCACAGCAGCCTCAAAGCCATTGTGTGAGAAGGCATACAGGTTGACAAATTTCTGCCGGGTCGAGCAAATAATGTAATCGTGTTCCCAACGCGCCTGCCCCCAGAGAAAGGATACGCTGTCCTGCTGGCGGCGCATTTGCTCTAACCAATGGGCACGATCCATCTTACTGAGGTTGTCGAGATAGAAACGGAGCGTTAACATAGAGCCGTAGGAAAAAGCCATATGGGCAAAACGCGAGGCCGGGTCTGACTCGATGATAACGCTGGCGATGCCATCCGCAGTGGACATCGTAACCATACCGCGCCCGGTTGCAGCATCCAACGTTCGAAAACGGATGACGGTCATCAGCGGCAGGATGGAGAAGCGGCTTGCCAGTTCCGCTGCCAGGTCGATTTGTTCTTCATAAAAACGCCGCAGCAGCCAGGGGGCACTGGCAGGTAAACGGGAAACCTGCATCTGCTGTGAATCCGATAACGGCGGCGCTTCGATGGGTCTGGTCTTGGTTCTACGCTTCGGGCCTGCCGACTGCGCCATGTCATCGAGTTTATTGGGATCATCTGGAATATTGGTGGTCATCTCTTTTGCCCCTGCGTAAGGTTTAATGAGGTTACAACAGCGCAGCTTTCAATGCAAATCCGATACGCTGCTCATATGATTCTAACGCTCGATACGTATTATAATCCTGGTACCCTTGCCGCTAACCAACAAGGTTTACGCAAAGGGTAAATTTTCACCTATGATTGGGGGATAACGTGCAACCGCCGGGAAATCAAGATAAACAGCCTAAAAATCAGCCACCCTCCGGCCCACAGTTTAAAGTTCCGCGCTGGGTATGGCCGCTGATTTGGATCGCGCTGCTGGGCTGGACATTCCTGCGTTTGCAGGACATGATGAGCTTTGCGGGCAGCGACCAACCGATTCAGGTATCCTATTCCTTTTTTCGTGATGAACTATCGCAAGGTCAAATCGATCAGGTCACGATTCAGGATAATCAGGTACGCGGAACTTTCAAAGCGGCATTGACTTATCCACCGGATGGTTCGCCGCTCATTGAACAGGGTACGCAGCAGCAAACATCCACACGCTTTGTTACGACCCTGCTGCCTTTCGACGACCCGGACTTACCCAAGCTCCTGGCAGACAAAGGCGTGAGTGTCATA